>JANXPQ010000162.1 GCA_025357235.1 Betaproteobacteria bacterium | reverse complement strand
TCGCCACGGATTTCCCCACCGCGTCGAGCGATCAACCTTGGCGGTATTCGGCGGCAAGCGCCAGCCCTTGGAGCGGCGGAGCTGTATCCGCCGGGCGATCGAATCGGTGATTGAACAGATTTATCCGCAATGGGAGTTATGTCTGGCGGACGACGCTTCAACCGATCCGCATATTCGGCCGATCCTGAAGGAGTATCGAGATCGAGACAGCAGAATACGAGTGGTATTCCGGGAGGAGAACGGACATATCTCAAAGGCAACGAATTCTGCGCTCGAACTGGCCACCGGGGATTACATGGTACTCATGGACGACGACGACGAAATCGCGCCGGAAGCACTCTTCGAGTTCGCAAAAGCCATAAATGAACATGGACTGGTCGACATGATTTATAGCGACCAGGACAAGATTTCGACGGAAGGTAAAAGATTCGAACCTTTCTTCAAGCCGGACTGGTCGCCAGAGTACCTCGAGTCATGCATGTACACCGCCCATCTGGCCTGCCACAGGATGGCGCTGGTCAGAGAACTGGGAGGATTCAGACCGGGGTTTGAAGGAGCGCAGGACTACGACTTTGTTCTTCGTTTTTCGGAAAGAGCCTCTCGAATCATCCATCTCCCGAAGGTACTCTACCATTGGCGCGTGATACGTGGCTCGACCGCGCTTTCGATGGGTCAGAAGGACTACGTCATTGCTGCGGCCTGCAAGGCACTGCAAGAACACTTGCAGCGAACCGGCCGTAAAGGGAAGGTGACGCCGACTAAATACCCGGCCTGCTTCTTTCTGGAAGAGGAGGTGCGCGGATCGCCCCTCGTAAGCATCGTTATTCCTTCCGCTGGAAGGAACGCGCGACTCAGGGGGCGGGAGGTCGATCTTTTGGCCAACTGCATATCAAGCCTGCGCAGATCGACTACTTATGAAAATTACGAAATCGTAGTAGTGGATAACGATGATCTGCGGCCGGAAACTCTCCGGGCAGTCGAAGCGGGTGACTGTAGATTGGTGCACTTCCTCGAACCATTCAATGTTGCAGCGAAGATGAATCTCGGGGCGAAGCACGCGTCCGGCGATTACCTTTTGTTCCTGAATGACGATATAGAGATCATCGAGCCGGACTGGATTCAGCAGATGCTGCAACTGGCTCAGCGGGAGCGCATCGGCGCCGTCGGCGCCAAACTTTTTTTTGAGGATGGCACGCTTCAACACGTGGGCGTGGCATTCGATGACGACGGGTTGCCGGACCATATAAACCGCGGATACCCGGAGAGCTATCCTGGCTACTTTCTAAGCGCGGTGGGAACCCGGAACTATCTGGCAGTCACCGGTGCCTGTCTCATGACCAGGAAGAATATTTTCGATCAGGTCGGAGGCTTTAATGAAGCATTCGCCATCAACTACAACGACGTCGATTATTGCCTGAAAATAGTGAAGGCGGGATACAGAGTGGTTTATTCACCTCAAGCGCGGCTCTTCCACTTCGAATCGAAGACTCGCGAAAGGACCGTGTCACCCGAAGAAATACGGCTGTTCAAGTCGCTGTGGGCAGGAATGACAAAAGCGGATCCCTATTACAGCAAGATGCTGGACAACAAGCCCGCGGACTACCGAATAAGAGCAACGACGTGATCGTGGACGACGCAAAAAAAAGGGGTTTGGACGAAAGGGTTGTCATCGTATCGGTAACGTACAACCCTGACACAGTCATGTTCCTCGCCCAAATGGCGGTCGTTGCAGAAATGAATTGCACGTACATTGTTGTTGACAACGGATCGTCTGCAATTTTCCGGGACTGGT
Organism: Betaproteobacteria bacterium; assembly: GCA_025357235.1. GTDB lineage: Bacteria > Pseudomonadota > Gammaproteobacteria > Burkholderiales > JACQAP01 > JACQAP01. The sequence continues at coordinate 1,035 of JANXPQ010000162.1, read as the reverse complement.
TGGCTAACCACGCGACTGGCGATGTGCGGGTCATATTGCTGGAAAGCAATCGGGGCATTGCGGCGGCGCAAAATATCGGGATCAGCGCCGCGCGAGAATTCAACGGTTCTCATGTGCTATTACTGGATCACGACAGCGTTCCGCATCCGGGAATGGTAAACGAACTGCTCCACGCAATGAGCGGAAAAGTATCACAAGGAACGAAGGTCGCTGCGGTCGGGTCCCGATGGGTCGATGCCACGTCAGGACGCGCAGCCCCGTTTGTCCGAATCGGCTGGTTTGGATATCGCGGAACGGTTTGCGGCGAGACGGTTCAAGAAACCATTGAGGTGGACCTTCTCCTGTCCTCGGGGATGCTCATCAGCATGAAAGCGTGGGAGGCCATCGGGCCGCTCCGCGAGGAGTTTTTTATCGATCACGTCGATACCGATTGGTGCTTGCGGGCCCGGTCGGCCGGATGGTCGTTGTTTGGCGTGTGCAACGCAGTGCTGGACCACGCTCTCGGCGAACGAGCGATCAGGATCTGGGTCGGTCGCATGCGGTCGTTGTACGTCCATAGCCCGGAGCGGCTTTACTACAATGTGCGAAATGCCGTTGCTTTGACAAAGCTGGACTCGACGCCGATGCGATGGATGCTGGCAGAGTTGCCGAGGTTATGCGGCTTAACGCTGGTCTATGTGGGTTTCGTATCTCCGCGCCTTGGCTACCTCAGTATGATTTTGCGGGCCGTCCGTGATGGATTGGCAGGCCGCATGGGGCCCTTCAAACGGGCGTGAATCAAGACGTGCCTGAAATTCTGGAACGCCGCCGGGTTTCCGCTTCGACAAATTGAAATTGGAGAGCGCCTCGCGGCAGTTTGCGCGATGTTGGGTAATTCTTCCCACCACACCGGTGGCTGTCGACTTTGCTCAACCCGATATACAGCGGATGCCGCGCCCTCTTTTCGGAGTCTGCCCGAAGCGGCTTCAGCCGATTCTTCGCTTGATTTTGTTGGGTTTTGCCGGTCTAATGCGCGAACTGTTCAATCATTGAACA
>JANXPQ010000142.1 GCA_025357235.1 Betaproteobacteria bacterium | reverse complement strand
CTGGCATCCATGCCGCGTTTGGCTCGCGTGACAAAGAAGGCGCGAAGCTGATGCAACTGATAGAGCCGGGCGAAGTCGAGATAACCCCGATCCATCACGTAGAACGCGCCTGCCTCCACGGGCAGGAAGTCGAGGACATTGACCTCGTGGAGCTTGCCGTCGCTGATGTGAATGAAGCTCGGAATCGCGCCGCGCAAGTCCAGCAGCGTGTGCATCTTGATGGCGGCCTTGGTCGAACGAAACGCCGCCCAGTCGAACAGACTCAAGCACAGGTCGATCGTGGTGGCATCGAGTGCATAGACCGTGTTGCTCAAGTCCAGTCCCAAATCCTCGCCGCGGTAGAGCTTGCGGGCGCGGCGAATGAGCAAGGCGGCGGTGTCGGACCAGATGCGCCAGTCTCGCGATTCGTTGGCGTCCGCCAGCGTCGAGCGATGAACTGCATGACGCAAACCCATCGAGTAAAGCTTGTTGGCGTTGGCCCCCAGGGTCACCTCGATGTCGCGCAGGCTCTCGCGCCAGGTCAACTGAGCAAACGCCATGACGCGAAACTGTTCGGCGCAACTCATGCGGCGCACTCGCATGTTGCCAGCATAGCGATCTACGATGCGCGCAAAACTCGTCCAGGGAACAAACTCCATGATCTGCGCGAACAGCGTCTTGCCGACATTCATGATTCATCCCCCAGAGTATCCACCCCGGGAAATTACACAAGAATGAGGATTCAAGTTTCAAATCGGCACCAAACAAAATCGGCCGCCAGGCCCCGCCACCATTGGCTTTCTACCAAATTAACCCCGGCTTAACCGGACACTACTGCTTTTAGATATGTCCATCCAATGGTTCCCGGGCCACATGAACCTGGCGCGCAAGAAGGCCGCCGAAACCATGGAGTTTGTCGACGTGGTCATCGAAGTCGTCGATGCGCGTCTGCCGGAAGCCAGCAGCAACCCGATGATCAAGACGCTGCGCGAATATCGACAGCGTCCAGCGCTCAAGCTGCTCAACAAGGCTGACCTGGCCGATCCCGTGGCGACCAGGGCCTGGCTGGATTTCTACAACCAGCAGGAGGGCATCAAGGCGGTCGCGCTGTCGTGCAAGAGAGTGGCAGACGTCGCGCGCGTGACCGGCTACTGCCAGTCGATCGCGCCGCATCGCAACGACAACACGAAGCCGCTGCGCATGATGATCATGGGCATTCCCAATGTCGGCAAGTCGACGCTGATGAACGCGCTGGTGAAGCGCCGCATCGCGGCGGTCGGCGATGAGCCTGCCGTGACCAAGGCGCAGCAAAGCTTCGACCTGAGCACGGGCATGACGATCACCGATACACCCGGACTGCTGTGGCCGAAAATCCGCTACGAGAGCGACGGCTTCATGCTCGCGGCCAGTCACGCGATCGGCACCAACGAAGTCATGGAAGAGGAAGTCGCCGCGTTCCTCGGCGATATTCTGCTGGCCCGCTATCCGCAGATGCTGACCGCGCGTTACGGTTTCGCGACCGATGGCCTGGACGGCCCGGCGCTCGTCGAAGCGGTCGCCAAACGCCGCGGCTGCCTGATCAAGGGCGGCGGCCTCGACCTGGAAAAAGCCGCGCTGATCTTGCTGGACGACTATCGCAGCAGCACGCTGGGACGGATCAGTCTGGAAACGCCGCAAACCCGGGCCGCGATGATCGCTTGTGCCGATGCGACGGAAGCGGAGAAGGAAAAAGGGTAAAACGCGCAAGCAAGTGCGCGATACCCGCTGCGCCGGTTACGAAGCCGGCGGGTCGTCGACCCTGGCATCGGTAGGCGTTGTCACCCGCCGGTCGCTTTGCTCCAGCAGCTTGTGCAGATGATGGAATGCGTAGGCCAGAAGTGCGATGCCCGCGAGCGCAACCAGCGCGAACCGGAACATCTGCCCGTTCATCAGCGCGTCACCGAGGAAGATTGTGCCGATCGCGTACGGGAGTTCGGCGAGAGCGAGAATCGCCAGATAGCGCGCAAACGGATAGCGGAGCAGTCCCAGCACATAGCCGGGAATTTCCGACGGCATGGCCAGCTGGAACAGAAATACCAGCGGGATCCCCGCCTTGGTGCCGATGCGCCGCTCGTAGGCCGCGATCTGGCCGGCCGAACTCAGCCGTCGCAGTATCGGCCGGCCAAGAAAGCGCCCGATGCCGTAGGATGCGATGCCGCCGACGAGCCAGCCGATCCACAGCAGCAAGAACGCTTTTTCCTCCCCCCAGGCGTAGATCGCCACAGGCACGAGCACCGAACTCGAGACGAACGCCAGCATTGCGCCGAGCGCGGCATAGAGCAGGAAGAACACTGCCCCGCGCAATGGGTGGTTCGTCGCCTCCGCCTGCACCGCCGGCTGCAGCCGGGAAAGGATCTCGTGGAAAAGGGAGCTGCTGCCCAGCACGCAGAGGCCGATAACGAAAAGAACCAGCAGAACCAGGCGCAAATGATGCGATGCCTTCGGGCGGGGAGCGGAGATCAACGAGGCGGCGAAGGCATGGAAGATGCCGGACCGTATCACACCGTCCGGCCGATCGGCAAACGCGATAGCGAGGGGCGAGGTACGAGGTTCGAGGATCGAGAGATTCAAGGACATTTGGAGCGTTTCGCTCTTACTCGGCCCTTGGCTCTCGTACCTCGCTCCTCAGGCCTACGCGGCATCATGAAAGATGATGCCAAGTACGTGCCGCTTCCCTGACCGCACCGGGCTCACGCCATGGCGCAGCTTGACGCGATAGCTGCCGCGCGAGCCCTGCACGGGCCGGTTGTTCACCGCGAAGATGACGCCGCTTCCCTGGTCCAGCGGCACGACGGTCGCGCGGGATTGCATGCGGGGCCGCTGTTCCGTGAGCACGAATTCGCCGCCCGTGAAGTCCCGTGCCGGCTTCGAGAGCAGGAACGCCGCCTGCAGCGGAAACACGTGCTCTCCATATATATCCTGATGCAGGCAGTTGTAATCGCCTTCCCCATATTGCAGCAGCAAGGGTGTGGGCCGTAACTGGCCGGCGCGGTGGCAGCGGTCGAGAAATTCTTCGTGGTCGTCCGGATAGCGAACGGCAATGCCCATCGCCTCGTTCCAGCGATTGGCAATGCCGACGAGTCGCGGATACAGCGCGGTGCGCAGGCCGGCGATCAAGGCGGGCAGTGGATAGGCGAAGTATTTGTATTCGCCGCGCCCGAATCCGTGGCGCGCCATGACGACGCGACTGCGGAACTGCGCATCGTCTTCGTAGCCCGCAGTCAGGGGCGCGCACTCCTCCGGCGAGAGCATCGATCGCAGGACCGCGTGGCCCCCGGCATCGAGGTCCGTGGCCACGCGTTCCCAGTCGACCGCCGCTACCCGATCAGCCACGACCGGTTCTGCGGTTGGCGACTGCGCAAAGCCGAGCCGGTGCTGCGTCTCCGCTCTCATGACATCGCTTCTTTCATGACTGGGCTTCGCGATCGAGCAACGCCCGCTTGCGCTCCACGCCCCAACGATAGCCCGAGAGTCCGCCGTAGTTGCGGATCACGCGATGGCAGGGAATGGCGACGGCAATCGCGTTCGCAGCGCAAGCCTGTGCCACCGCGCGAGTGCCCTTGGGCTCACCGATGCGTGCGGCGACTTGCGCATAGCTCGCCGTCGCACCCGCCGGAATTTCGCGCAGTGCCTGCCACACGCGCTGCTGGAAAGCCGTGCCGCGCACATCGAGCGGCAGGTCGAGCCCGAGCGCCGGTGCTTCGACGAAGCCGACCACCCGTGCCACGAGTTTTTCGAACTCCTTGTCGCCGCCGACCAGTTGCGCTTTCGGGAAACGGTCCTGCAGGTCGCGCAGCAAGCCATCCGGATCCTCTCCGAGCGCAATGGCGCAGATGCCCTTGCCGGTCGCCGCCACGAGGATCGAGCCGAGCGAACATTCGCCGACCGCGAAGCGGATCGACTCGCCGGTGCCGCCTGCACGAAAACGCGCGGGTGCCATGCCGAGCACTTCGGCGGACTTGGCGTAGAAGCGCCCGTTGGAATTGAAGCCGGCGTCGTAGATCGCTGCGGTCACGGTGCCGTGCTTCGGCAACTCGTCTCGCACGCGCCGGGCGCGAAGCGCGGCCGCGTAAGCATTCGGCGTCACGCCGGTGATGCTTTTGAACACGCGATGGAAATAAAAGCGGCTCATTCCCGCCGCTTCGGAAAGCGCGTCCAGATTCGGCACCTCGGCGGACGTTTCGATCAGCCGGCAGGCTTTGGCGACGCCCGCCGCGTGTTGTTCCGCGAGGCTGGGCGCGTTCGGGCGGCAGCGTTTGCATGCCCGGAATCCCGCTTGTTGCGCTTCTTCGCAGCTGGCATGGAAGCGGACATTCTTGCGCAGTGCGGGACGCGACGCGCAGGATGGCCGGCAATACACGCCGGTGGTCCGCACCGAATAATAGAATACGCCGTCGGCCCTGCTATCGCGGTGCACCACGGCCGCCCAGCGTTCTTCGTCGCTGGAAAATTCAGCCGCATCGATCGCGTCGTTCGTCTTCATGAATCCCATGATAATGCTCCTGTCGGTAGCGATGGCCCGATGGCGCCATCCGTGCGGCGGATATTGGAGGATGATGGGCCTGCGAACACTCCGGTCCTTGCTTTCGAATTCACCGGAAACAGCCCCTGCCGGAGCCTGCCGTGTTCGAATGAGACCGCTACGGATGCCTTTCCAGCCCTCTTGCCTCTTATGGACCAGACAGAACGCCCGCTCAATACGGCCGAACTCGACCGGCTCGAACGCTTGCTCGTTGCGGACAATTTCCGCGAAGAAGCGATGCCGCTCGACATGCTGCAGGGTTTGTTCTGCGCGGTGGGCAGCGCCCCCGACCTGATTCCCCCCAGCAGCTGGCTCGTTGTCGCGCTCGGCGAGAATCCGGTCTATGAGTCAACGGAGCAGGCGCAGGAAATCCTCGACCTGGTGATGCGCTTCTACGGCCAGACCGTGCAGGAACTCGATGACGGCCAGGGCGTCACGTTGTACGTCTTTCCCGATGAGGCAGGCGAGGACGATCTCGCCACCTGGTGCGAGGGCTATCTCGAAGGCGTGATGTTGTCGGACGCGGACTGGTACGAACACGGAGAACCGGAAACAGTCGAGGAACTGCTGTTCCCGTTCATGCTGCTCTCGGGCCGGATGCGGGAGGCGGCAGAGGACGCCGGCGATATCGTGCCGAGCCTCGAAGAAGAGCGTGATTTGCGCACGGAAGCCGCCAACTCGATGGGCGATTCGGTGATGGCGGTTTATTCCTACTGGCTCGACAAGCGCATCTCGCATGCGCCGATCCGGCGCGACGGCCCGAAGGTCGGTCGCAACGACCCGTGCCCGTGCGGCAGCGGCAAGAAGTACAAGAGCTGCCACGGGAGCAGTGATACGAACTAAAAGACAGGGGAAAGGAAAAAGGTAAAAGTTGAAAGTTAAGAACAGGGCCGAGAACCTGAAGGACAGACAGGTTTCCTGCTTTCACCTTTCACCTTTCACCTTTCACCTTTCACCTTTCACCTGAATCGAGGATTCCGTCATGCCGGTGAATACCAACAAGATAGCAACCCTGGTCCGCGAGCTGTTGATCGAACTCGGCGAGGATCCGGAGCGTGAAGGGCTGATCAAGACGCCGCATCGCGTGGCCGCTGCGCTGGAATTCCTGACGTCGGGCGCGCGCACCGATCCGGTGACGGTCATCAACGACGCGATCTTCACGCAGGAGACCAACAGCATGGTCATCGTCAAGAACATCGAGGTCTACAGCCTGTGCGAGCATCACATGCTGCCGTTCTTCGGCCGCTGCCACATCGGTTACATCCCCAGCGGCAAGGTGTTCGGCCTGAGCAAACTGGCGCGGCTGGTCGACTTGTACGCGCGGCGCCTGCAGATCCAGGAGCGGCTCACCGAGCAGATTTCGCAGGTCGTGATGGATTCGATCGGCGCGCAGGGTGTCGGCGTCATGATCGAAGCGAAGCACCTGTGCATGATGATGCGCGGCGTGGAAAAGCAGAATTCGGAGATGATCACGTCCTCCGTGGTCGGCTCCTTTCGCAATTCCGCCGCTACGCGCGAAGAGTTTCTGGCCCTGATCGGCAACCGCGGCACCTAAACTTGGAATAACTCTTTCACCGCGGTTAGAGCTGTCTTGCGCCTGTGCCGGAAGCGGGGTCGTTTTTCCAGGCGTCGCGGATGTTCAGGGCGGCCTGCAACGCGATGAGGGCCAAGCCGCGCGCTGTCAGTAGTCCCTGGTATTCCCAAGGTTATCCGCCGAAGTCAGGCCGCTTCACCGCCGTGGGCTCGATTGCGGCATAAGGCTATGTGCGAGAAGCACATTAGTGCGAACTGGCGCACCGCTTGAATCCCGCCTGACCGTCGCCATCTAGGATCCATTACGGAGGCCTTGGATGAATTCACGAAACCTTTCCAATCTGATGTGGGGCGAAGCCCTGTCGCTGCTGGAGCAGGCCGACCGGCTGCATCGCCAGTTCTGCCGTCCCGCCGCCGCTCTGGCGCCCGCCTGGGAGCCGCCGGTGGATATCATCGAGACGGCCGACGCGGTTGCAGTCCACGTGGCATTGCCGGGCGTGGCTGCCGATTCCATCCTGGTCGAACTGGAGCCCGGCGCGATCACCATTTCCGCACGCAGGCCGCTCCCGCTCGATTCATCCGATAGCCATCCGGCGCGGGTCCACGCGCTGGAGATTCCGTACGGGCGCTTTCAGCGCCGGATCGGCCTGCCCATGCAGGCGTTGACCCTCACCGGCAGGAAATTGCAGGACGGGTGTCTCAAACTCACATTCAGCAAGAAGGAATCGACATGAACTTCTGGTCGCCAATGCAGGAATTGCTTTCGCCGGAAGAAGCCGGCAAGTCCGCCAAGTCACCCGCCCCGGTTCGCAACGGTACGGCGCTGAGGCCGCTGCCGGAAGACGCGCTCATCATCGTGCCGTTGCGCAACGCGGTGCTGTTTCCGGGCGTCATGTCGCCCATTTCGATCGGCCGCGCGTCCTCGGTTGCGGCGGCGCAGGAAGCGGTGCGCGGCGAGAAGCGCGTCGGCTTCCTGTTGCAGCGCGACCCGGAAAAGAACGAACTCACCCCGGACGACCTGCACTGGGTCGGCACGGCGGGGCAGATCGTGCGCTACGTCACCAACGAAGGCACCCATCATCTGGTCGTGCAGGGGCAGTCGCGCTTCCGCGTGCTCGAATTCCTCGAAGGCTGGCCCTTCCTGGTGGCGCGCGTGGCGATCGTCGAAACGGCGGAAGAATCCAGCGCCGAGATCGAGGCGCGCTTCCTGCAATTGAAGGAACGCGCGGTCGAATCGATCCAGTTGCTGCCGAACGTGCCCGATGAGCTTGCCGGCGTGGTGCAGGCGATGACCTCGCCCGCGTTGCTGGCCGACATGGTCGCCAACCTGCTCGACGCAAAGAACGAGGAAAAGCAGGCGGTGCTCGAAAGCTTCGACCTCAAGAGCCGGCTGGACAAGGTGCTGGCGTTGCTGAGCGAACGCGTCGAAGTGCTCAAGCTTTCCAAGGAGATCGGCGACAAGACCCGCAAGGAATTCGACGAACGCCAGCGCGAGCATGTGTTGCGCGAGCAGATGCGCCAGATCCAGAAGGAACTCGGCGAGGGCGGCGAGAGCGCGGCGGAGATCGACGACCTGAAGAAGGCCATCGACGACGCTGGCATGCCCGAGGAAACGCTCAAGCATGCCAGGAAGGAGTTGAAGCGGCTGCAGCGCATGGGCGAAGGCAGCGCCGAGGGGTCGATGCTGCGCACATACCTCGAGTGGCTGAGCGAGTTGCCCTGGAAAGTCAGCGACACCCAGCCCATCGACATCGCGCAAGCGAGGGCGGTGCTCGACGAGGATCACTACGGGCTGGAAAAGATCAAACGCCGCATCCTCGAGTACCTCGCGGTGAGGAAGCTCAATCCGGACGGAAAAAGCCCGATCCTGTGCTTCGTCGGCCCGCCCGGCGTGGGCAAGACCTCGCTCGGGCAGTCGATCGCGCGCGCCACCGGGCGCAAGTTCCAGCGGGTCGCCCTGGGCGGCACCCATGACGAGGCGGAGATCCGTGGCCATCGTCGTACTTACATCGGCGCCTTGCCGGGCAACATCATTCAGGCGGTCCGACGCGCGGAATCACGCACCGGGGTGCTGATGCTCGACGAAATCGACAAGCTCGGTGCCGGCGGTTTCCACGGCGACCCGTCGAGCGCGTTGCTGGAAGTGCTCGACCCGGAGCAAAACGCCAAGTTCCGCGACAACTACCTCGGCGTGGACTTCGACTTGTCGAAGGTGATGTTCATCGCCACGGCAAACCAGCTCGACACGATCCCGGGGCCGTTGCGCGACCGCATGGAAATCATCCAGCTTCCCGGCTACACGGAGGAAGAGAAACTCGAGATCGCACGGCGTTACCTGGTGAAGCGCCAGCTCGAGGCCAACGGCCTCAAGCCGGAACAGGTCACGCTGACGGATGCCGCTATCCGCGCCATCATCGGCGACTACACGCGCGAGGCCGGGGTGCGCAATCTCGAGCGTGCCATGGGAGCGGTGCTGCGCTCCGCGGCGATGAAGATCGCGGAAGGCAAGGCGGAATCCGTAACGCTGGATGCCGCAGACCTGCATGCCGTCCTCGGCGCGGCCCGGTTCGAGAACGAGCTCGCGCAACGCACGGCGATGCCGGGCGTGGCCACCGGGCTGGCGTGGACGCCGGTCGGCGGCGACATCCTGTTCATCGAGGCGACCCGCGTGCCCGGTTCCGGCAAGCTCATCCTCACCGGGCAACTGGGTGACGTGATGAAGGAATCGGCGCAGGCAGCGTTGACCCTGGCGAAGATGTACAGCGGCGAAGCGCTGGACAAGACCGACTTGCACGTGCATGTGCCCGCGGGCGCGACGCCGAAGGACGGGCCGAGCGCGGGCGTGGCGATGTTCCTCGCGCTGGCGTCGTTGCTGGCGAACAAACCGGTGCGCGCCGACGTGGCGATGACCGGCGAGATATCGCTGCGCGGACTGGTACTGCCGATCGGCGGCGTAAAGGAAAAGGTGCTCGCCGCGCTGCGCGCCGGCATCAAGACCGTGATGCTGCCCAAGCGCAACCAGCGTGATCTCGAAGACGTGCCTGCCGCCGCGCGTGAAAAGCTCGAGTTCGTGTGGCTGGAGACGGTCGAGGACGCCGTGCGCTGCGCGATGGGCGTGGAAGTCGCGCAATTGTTTGCGCCGGAAGACAAGGAAGCCGCGTAAAAGAGCCAAAGGAAAGATAGAGGAGAGGGGGAACCCGGAGGACAAACCGGTTTCTCACTTTCCTCTTTCCTTTCCTCTTTCCTCTCATCCCTCTCCCCTGCGCGGCGGCACGCCGCGCATCACCTTGTTCTTTAGTCCTCGCGTGTAAGTCCTTCTCGTTGCGAATTCTCTTGTCGTATTTTTCAAGCGCATGCAATGCGTGCGGGCTTCTGTCGCTGCGATTTCCTCGATTGCCGCCCGGGATGCAGGTACGATAGCGGCACACGCAGAATCACAGAGTCACCACGACAAGAACCGTATCAACGGCCGTGAATCTCCAGCAGCGGCGCCTTGTTGCGCTCGTCGACTACGCACAGCAATCGATGCGCACGCGCAGCCGGGCGGTATCGAATGTCGCCGACCACGCAAGCCTCATGCTGTTCGACCAGCAGGCGCAAGGCATCGAAGGGCTGCGGCTGAATGATGGCGGTCCGGACGGGGACGACGAGATCTGGTTGTCGGTACCGCATCCACCCGCACCCGAAGTCCCCCCGCAAACTGAAAATGCCTGGCTCGCGCCTTGGCTCGACATTGGTGCAGCGGGACGCTCCGCGCCCCGGCTTGCAACCGAGATCGAGGGCGAGGCGCTCATTTCTGCCGGCACGCACCGCGATGCCAATGCGCCGGTCGCCGATATCGCGTCGGCCTCCGCTTCCGCTGTCGATCCCCGTGAGCGGGTGGCGCTTTTCAACTACGCGTTTCGCGCCGAAGTCGAGGCGCAGCACGCCCGTTACCTGGAGTCGGTTTGGCAACCTTGGGCCGATGCCGAAAGCAGGCGCAGGCAGGTCGCCCATCTGTACGTCGGCCTGTTTACCCTGCAACAGGAACTCGCCGGCGCGCTGGTGGACGGCCAGCTCGAACTCGTGTGGGGAATGGGCCTGTGCAAGGCCACTAGGCTCGGGGTGGACATCGCCTATCCGCTGGTAACACGAGCGATGGAATTGAGCTTCAATCCCGCGACCCAGGCGGCAGAGATGCGTCCTCGCGACGTCGACCCGCGACTCGAACTGGACGTTTTCCTGCAAGAGGATGGCGCGGCCCTGGCGGACGCGGAAAAGGAAACGGGACAATTCCTGGCAGCGGCGGGCGAATCGTTGTCGCCGTTCGAGCCCGCCAGCTATGAACCTTT
>JANXPQ010000082.1 GCA_025357235.1 Betaproteobacteria bacterium | reverse complement strand
CAGCGCCACGAGTTCGCCTTCGCGGATGCCGCGGTTTTCCGCGTCGAAGGGATGGATTTCCAGCACATCTTCTTCGTGCCAGCGCGAATTCTCGGTGCGGCGCGTCTGCGCGCCGACATTGTACTGGCTGAGAATGCGGCCTGTCGTAAGCAACAGCGGAAAACGCGCGCCGGTTCGTTCGTCGGTGGGAACAAACTCCGTGATCATGAATTTGCCCATGCCGCGCACGAAGCGGTCGACGTGCATGATCGGAGTGCCGGTCGGCGACGCGTCGTTGCACGGCCACTGGATCGAACCAAGTTCGTCGATGCGATCGTAGGAAATATTGCGGAACGTTGGCGTGAGCAGCGCGATCTCGTCCATGATCTGCGAAGGATGCGCGTAGTCCATCTTCACGCCCATGGCTTGGGCAAAGCGCACAGTCACCTCCCAGTCGGCGAGGCCGGCGAGCGGCGACATCACCTTGCGCACGCGGCTGACGCGGCGTTCGGCGTTTGTGAAGGTGCCGTCCTTCTCAAGGAACGAAGAGCCGGGGAAAAACACATGCGCGAATTTCGCGGTTTCGTTTAAAAACAGATCGTGCACGATCACGCATTCCATGCCTTCGAGGCCGGCTGTGACATGCAGGGTGTTGGGATCGGATTGCGCGATATCCTCGCCCTGCACATAGAGGCCCTTGAAATCGCCATGGACGGCTTCGTCGAGCATGTTGGGAATGCGCAGGCCCGGCTCATGATCGAGCTTCACGCCCCAGAGATTCTCGAACATGTCGCGCGTGGCGTCGTCGGACACGTGGCGATAGCCGGAGAATTCATGCGGGAAAGAACCCATGTCGCAGGATCCCTGCACGTTGTTCTGCCCACGCAACGGATTTACGCCCACGCCTTCACGGCCAATATTGCCGGTGGCCATGGCGATATTGGCAATGCCCATGACCATGGTCGAACCCTGGCTGTGCTCGGTGACACCCAGCCCGTAGTAGATCGCCGCATTGCCGCCGGTGGCGAACAGCCGCGCGGCCCCGCGCACCCGGTCAGCGGGCACTCCGGTTATTTTTTCCATTTCTTCCGGTGAATTGCGCAGCTCCGAGATGAATGCCTTCCACTTGGCGAATTCCTTGACGTCGCAGCGCGCGGCAACGAAATCGTCCTTGACTAGTCCCTCGGTAACAATCACATGGGCGATGGAATTGATCAGCGCGACGTTGGTGCCCGGACGCAGTTGCAGGTGATACGCCGCTTCGACATGCGGCGCGCGCACCATGTCGATGGTGCGCGGATCGGCGACGATGAGCTTCGCTCCTTCGCGCAGGCGGCGCTTCATGCGCGACGCGAAGACGGGATGGCCGTCCGTCGGATTCGCGCCGATGATCATGATCACGTCGGATTTCATCACTGAATCGAAGTCCTGCGTGCCGGCGGATTCACCAAGCGTGGTCTTCAGGCCGTAGCCGGTCGGGGAATGGCATACGCGTGCGCAGGTATCGACGTTGTTATTGCCGAAAGCAGCCCGCACGAGTTTCTGAACCAGATAGGTTTCCTCGTTGGTGCAACGCGACGACGTGATGCCGCCGACCGAACCGCGGCCGTATTTCGCCTGGATGCGCCTGAATTCCGCGGCGGCGTGGTTGACCGCCTCATCCCAGCCCACCTCCCGCCACGGGTCGGTGATTTTGCTTCGGATCATCGGCGTCTTGATGCGATCCGGATGCGTGGCATAACCGAAAGCGAAACGGCCCTTGACGCAGGAATGCCCACGGTTGGCTTTGCCTTGCTTGTTCGGCACCATGCGCACGACTTCCGACCCTTTCATTTCCGCGCGGAACGAGCAGCCCACGCCGCAATAGGCGCAGGTGGTGGTCACGCTGTGATCCGCCTGTCCCTTGTCGATGACGGATTTTTCCATTAGCGTTGCGGTCGGGCAGGCCTGCACGCAGGCGCCGCAGGAGACGCACTCCGATTCCATGAACGGCTGGTTCTCGCTTGCAGACACCATCGACGCGAAACCGCGGCCGTCGATGGTCAGCGCGAACGTGCCCTGGGTTTCCTCGCAGGCGCGCACGCAGCGCGAGCAGACGATGCACTTGCTCGGATCGAAACTGAAGTAGGGATTGGAATTGTCTTTCTCTGCTTTCAGGTGGTTCTCGCCTTCGTAGCCGTAACGCACTTCGCGCAGGCCGACGACACCGGCCATGTCCTGCAGTTCGCAGTTGCCGTTTGCCGAACAGGTCAGGCAATCGAGCGGATGGTCGGAGATGTACAACTCCATGACACCGCGCCGCAGGTCGGCGAGTTTCGGCGTTTGCGTAAGCACCTTCATGCCCGGCGCGACCAGGGTGGTACAGGAAGCGGGATACCCTTTGCGCCCTTCGATTTCGACCAGGCACAGGCGGCAGGAGCCGAAGGCCTCGAGGCTGTCGGTCGCGCAAAGCTTGGGCACGCGCACGCCGGCATCGACGGCCGCGGCCATGACCGAGGTGCCCTCGGCTACGCAGACTTCGACGCCGTCGATCTCCAGCGTGACGAGCTTTGCGGAAACCCGTTTCGGGGTCCCGTAGTCGGTGGTAGGTTCCAGGTTCATGGTGGTCTCCTAACTTGCTTGCTTCGCTCACGCAACCTTGCGTTTCGGCGCAGCACGAAAATCATTCGGAAAATACTTCAAGGCACTTTGCACCGGGAACGGCGTCATGCCGCCCAACGCGCACAGCGATCCGTTCAACATGGTGTCGCACAAGTCTTCGAGCAAGGCGATGTTCTTCTCGCGCTCGCGACCCTCGACGATGTGGTCGATGACCTCGACACCCCGGGTCGAACCGATACGGCAGGGCGTGCACTTGCCACATGATTCGATGGCGCAGAACTCCATCGCGTAGCGCGCCATCGCGGCCATGTCGACGGTGTCGTCGAAAGCGACGATGCCGCCATGGCCGACCATTGCCCCGATTGCCATGAAAGCTTCGTAGTCCAGAGGCGTATCGAACTGGGATTCCGGCAGGTAGGCGCCCAGCGGACCGCCAACCTGTACCGCGCGGATCGGACGGCCGCTCGCCGAGCCCCCGCCGTAGTCGTAAAGTAACTCGCGCAATGTCACGCCGAACGCCTTTTCCACCAGGCCGCAATGCTTCAGGTTGCCGGCGAGCTGGATCGGCAGCGTGCCGCGCGAGCGGCCCATGCCGAAATCGCGGTAGTGCGCGGCGCCATTCGCGAAAATGATCGGTACCGAAGCCAGTGTGATGACATTGTTGATGACCGTCGGCTTGCCGAACAAGCCGGCGATGGCGGGCAACGGCGGTTTGTATCGCACCATGCCGCGCTTGCCTTCGAGGCTTTCCAGCAGTGATGTTTCCTCGCCGCAGATGTAAGCCCCGGCGCCTTTGCGCACTTCGAGTTCGAATGCCCGCCCGCTGCCAATCACGTCCGGGCCGAGATACCCAGCGGCCCGGGCAAGGGCGATCGCCTCGGACAGCACCTGGCAGGAATGCGGATATTCGGAACGCACGTAGATGTAACCGCGCGTGGCGCCGACGGCAACGCCGGCGATCGTCATGCCCTCGATCAGCACATACGGATCGCCTTCCATGATCATGCGGTCGGAGTACGTGCCCGAATCGCCTTCATCGGCATTGCACACCACGTACTTCTGGTCGGCGGACGTATCCAACACCGTCTTCCACTTGATGCCGGCAGGGAACGCTGCGCCGCCGCGGCCGCGCAATCCAGAATCGGTCACCTGCTTCACGGCCGCTGCAGCATCCATGGCCAAGGCCGCCTTCAATCCGTTCCAGCCGTCATGCGCCACGTAGTCTGCGATGGACAACGGGTCAGTGATGCCGACCCGGGCGAAGGTCAGGCGTTCCTGTTTTTGCAGGAAGGGGATTTGATCGGTAGGCCCGAGGAACAATGCATGCCGGCCGCCGTTCAGAAAATCGGCTTCGAACAGCGCCGGCACATCTTCTATCGCCACGGGCCCGTAGGCGATGCGGCCCTGCGCAGTTTCGACTTCGACCATCGGCTCCAGCCAGTACAGCCCGCGCGAGCCATTGCGTACGAGGGTAATGTCGGCCTCACAGCGTGACGCTTCGATGGTGATGGCGCTTGCTACCGCTTCCGCACCCAGCGATAGGGCGGATGAATCGCGGGGGATGTAGATTCGAGTACTCACGCGGCTTCTTTCAGATTCCTGACCACTTCCTCAAATCGCGCCGGCGTAACCCGCCCGTACACCTCGTCGTCGATCATCATCGCAGGCGAACAAGCGCAATTGCCCAGGCAATAGATCGGTTCAAGCGTAAACGCCCCATCGTGCGTGGTTTCATGAAAGTCGACGCCAAGCTTGGCTTTGGCGTGCTCGACAAGCTGGTTCGCGCCCATCGACTGGCAGGACTCTGCGCGACATAAGTAAACCGTGTGTCGCCCCGGCGGCGAAGTGCGGAAGTAGTGATAGAAGCTTACGACGCCATGAATCTCAGCCCGGGACAGATTCAGAGCCAAAGCAATTTGGGCGATGGCCTCGCGCGGAATATAGCCAAGCGCATCCTGGATGCCATGCAGTATCGGCAATAACGCTCCCGGCAGATCCTTACGCTTCTCCAGAACGCCGCTGATGACGGCGG
>JANXPQ010000064.1 GCA_025357235.1 Betaproteobacteria bacterium | reverse complement strand
GTATGTACGTGAATCCACTTATGTACCGAAAAAACACTACGCCCGGCTTCGAACTCGAAGTCGAGCGGCGTCGAGCGATCAATCCACTCCCCGGCAATTCTGGGCAGGCGTGCGCTCATGCCGGTTCCTCGCCGTACAGATAGGTGCGCTGCACTTCATCGGTCGCGGTGTTTCGCTCGGCAACGAACCAGATGCCGCTCGACAGGTGCAGCCACCACTCTTTCTTCAAGCCCGCGGCGCCGTTGCGATTGAAAACATAGTCCGTCCACGTGGCGTCGGTACAAGTGTCCGGGTCCGGCATCGGCCGGATTTCGCCGGCATACTGGAATTCCGAGACCGGTCGCAGGCCGTTGATCGGGCAGCGCAGCAGCTTCATGGCAGGACCAATTCCAGTGCGATGCCGCCAAGATGCCAAGAGCACCAAGGAAACCCCAACAATGACGCGCTCAAGAATTCCATTGCGATCCTTCGACATCTGTTTTGCATTTTCTTGGCGTCTTGGCGGCGAATCGCATTTCAGTGTCCAACCGACGCCGCTCCTTTCTCTCCCGTCAGCTCGTATTCCGCGAAGCGGGACAGACGGAATCCTTCGATCAATTCGTGATCGCGATCGTTGGCTACGGTATAGGCCATGGTCTTCCCGGACACCGGCGTGGCCTTGAAACCCCAGGTTCCCCAGCCCGAATCGAGATAGAAGCCCTCGACCGGCGTCCTGCCCATGATCGGTGCGAAATCCGGCGTCATGTCCGCCATCCCCGCCCACTGGCGGTTGATGTTCGTGTGCGAGAGAAAGGGAAACATGTCCAGCATGTGATCCGCGAGTCCCTCGACGAAATCGAGCGTGGATCGGGTGGAATGCAGTTCGTATGGATCCAGGGATGCGCCCATGACGAGTTCGCCGCGGGCGGATTGGCTGACATAGACGTGCAAGCTGCCGGAAACGAGGATTGGATCCAACCAGGGTTTCATCGGTTCGGACACCATGGCCTGCAACGGATGGATATAGATCGGTGTGCGGATACCCACCATGTCGGTGATTCTCGGCGTGGAACCCGCGACCGCGCACAGCACTTTGGTCGTGGCGATATCGCCCTGGCTGGTGCGCACGCCGGTTACGCGGCGACCCTCAAGTTTGATGCCCAGCACTTCGGTTTTCTGGTGAATTTCGACGCCGCGCCGATCGGCGCCGCGGCCATATCCCCACGCCACGGCATCATGGCGCGCGATTGCACCCGGAGCGTGATAGAGGGCGCCGAGGATGGGTGCGTGCCCGCCGCAGGAAAGATCCATCTGCGGACAGGCTGCTTCGATTTCCCTGGGTCCGACCAATTCACTGTCGACGCCGAGATGTTTGTTGACCTCCGCCCGCCAGCGCATCGTGCGCATGGCCGAATCGGTATGGGCCAGCGTGAAATGGCCTCGCGTCGAGTAGAAAAGGTTCAGGTCGAAATCGGTGGCGAGGTCCTGCCACAGGCGCACCGAGGCATCATAGAAAGCAACGCCTTCCGCAGTCAGATAATTGGAACGTACGATGGTGGTGTTGCGGCCGGTATTGCCACCGCCGATATAGCCCTTCTCCAGTACGGCTATGTTGGTTATGCCGTGGTCCTTTGCGAGATAGTAAGCGGCTGCCAACCCATGTCCGCCGGCGCCTATGATCACGACGTCGTAGCTGGTCTTTAGCCGCTCCGGGGTGCGAAACATGCGCGGTTCCGGATAGCGGGAATTCAGGGCAAAACGCAGCAACCGGAGCGGCATGAAAGCAAACGGGACAAGATCGCGAGTGGAACTTGATGGTGACAATGCCGGAAAGCTTAGTCAATACCATCAAGAATCTTTTTTTCTCATAGGGAAACAAATGGCGCCGGGGAAATTTAGGCGCCGAACACGCGTCTGCTACAATCCCGCGCTCCCAACCTATTGACGCAGATGAACGATTCGCCACGCGCATGCAAAAGTAGACTTGCCGGGTTCTATCTACGACCCCTTGCCGTCATTGCAGCGCTTTGAGTGCCTTGAACGCAAACCCGGTGTTCGAATGAGCTGCATTTATCCGTTCTGACGCGGCAGCCGACGAACCCGCACAATCACAAGATGAAAATAGCCTTCGTCCTCGATCCACTCGACAACATCAAGACCTACAAGGACTCCTCCTACGCGATGATGCGGGAAGCAAGTGCCCGCGGACATGCGCTTTCGACGTTGCAGCAGGAAGACCTGGTCATGCGCGACGGCAAGGTGCTCGGCTATACGCGGGACCTTGAGCTGACGTCGGACGCCAAGCAGTGGTACCGGGTCGGCGAACGGGCTGCCGTGGGACTCGATACCTTCGACGCAGTGATGATGCGCAAGGATCCGCCCTTCGACATGGAATACATCTACAGCACCTACCTGCTGGAGCTGGCGGAGCGGCAGGGCGCGTGGGTGATAAACAACCCGCGGGCGGTGCGTGACCACAACGAAAAACTGGCGATCGCCCGATTCCCGAAATTCACGGTGCCCACGCTGGTCACGCGCGAAGAAGCATTGATCCGCGATTTTCTTGCCGAATTCGGGGATATCGTCGTCAAGCCACTGGACGGGATGGGTGGAACTTCGGTATTCCGCCTGCATCGACAGGACCACAATATCGGCGTCGTCATCGAGACGGTCACGCACTACGGACGGCGCACGGTCATGGCGCAGAAGTTCATCCCAGAGATCGCCAAGGGCGACAAGCGCATTCTGATCATCGATGGCGAACCGGTTCCCTACTCGCTGGCACGCATCCCTAAGCAGGGCGAAACCAGGGGCAATCTGGCTGCGGGCGGAACTGGCGTGGCACAACCCCTGTCGGCACGCGACCTGGAAATCGCGCGTGCACTGGGGCCTGAATTGAAAACGGCAGGCCTGCTCCTGGTGGGACTGGACGTGATCGGCGACTATCTGACGGAAGTCAACGTCACCAGCCCCACCTGCATGCGCGAAATCGCCGACCAGACCGGATTCAATGTCGCCGCCATGATGATAGACGCGATTGAGAACGCGGTCAGCGGCAAGCGATGAGCGCTGCGGCACGTTCTTCCCTGGCTGCCCGTGAAGGTAAAATCGGCAACTCCATTTCGGTGAACGTTTCCGGGTATCCATGGTTGGCATACTAATCATCGCTCACGGCACGCTCGGCGAAAGCCTGATTCACAGCGCGACTCATGTGATGGGCGGTCGGCCCGCGCAATTGATGCAAATTGGCGTGAGCATGCATGACGATCCGCTTGTGGTATTGCCGCAGGCGATCAAGATGTCTCGCAGCCTCGATCAGGGCGGAGGTGTCCTGATCCTGTCCGACGTGTACGGCGCAACGCCGAGTAATATCGCCTGCAAGCTGCTCATGCCCGGCAAGATTGAAGGCGTGGCAGGCGTGAACCTGCCAATGCTGGTGCGCGCGCTGACTTATCGCAACGAGCCGCTGAAAACCGTCGTGGCCAAGGCCATATCAGGCGGCATAGAAGGTGTGATGCAAATGCCCATTCCGCAGGTGAGAAATGCAGCAACGGGAAATTGAGATAATCAACAAGCTCGGGCTGCACGCCCGTGCGTCCGCCAAACTCACGCAGCTGGCGGGCCAGTTCACGGCCGAAGTCTGGATTTCCAGGGAGGGCCGCAAGGTCAACGCCAAGAGCATCATGGGCGTGATGATGCTGGCTGCCGCAAAGGGCTCGCTCGTCGCAATTGAAACCGACGGCGTGGACGAAGCCCAGGCCATGGCGGCACTGGTCGGACTGATCAACGACAAATTCGGAGAAGGAGAATAAAACAGATACGAGGGCCGAGAAACGAGGTTCGAGTGGAAAACGTCTTTCTTCTCGTACCTCGATCCTCGAACCCCGGCCCTGCACTTTTATGAGCTTCACCATCCACGGCATCGGCGTATCGGGCGGCATCGCGATCGGTCATGCGCAACTGGTATCGCACGCGCAGCTCGAGGTCGCCCACTACGACATTTCCAAGTCGCGTATTGCGGAGGAAAAAGCGCGTTTTGACGCAGCGATCGTCACGGCGCGCGCAGAGCTCGCGAGCCTCGGCGAGCACATTCCAGCGGGAGCGCCCGCGGAGTTCGAAGCCTTCCTCAATGTGCACCTGATGATTCTCGATGATCCGACACTGTCGGAAAGGCCGAAGCAGCTGATCGAATCCCTGCAATGCAACGCCGAGTGGGCGCTCAAATTGCAGATGGATGCGCTGATCGACCAGTTCGAGAGCATCGAAGACGGCTACCTGAGGGATCGCAAGACCGACGTCGTCCAGGTCGTCGAGCGCATCCTCAAAGTCCTGATGGGACGCCCCGGCCAGGTACTGGCACGCAGCGCGCCGGAGGAAAACAGCATTCTCGTCGCCCACGACTTGTCCCCCGCCGACGTCATCCAGTTCAAGAGCCATCAGTTCGCCAGCTTCATCACCGATCTTGGCGGCGCCACTTCGCATACCGCGATCATTGCCCGCAGCCTGAACATCCCCTCGGTGGTAGCCCTGCATCATGCTCGCACGCTGATCCGCGAGAACGAAGTCCTGATCATCGACGGCAGCAGCGGGGTGGTCATCGTCAATCCGGACAAGACGGTGCTCGCCGAATACAAGCTGCGCCAGGAGCAGTGGGAACTCGAGCGCCTCAAGCTCAAGCGGATCAGGAAAACCAAGACGACCACGCTCGACGGCACCTCCGTCGAGCTGCATGCCAACATCGAACTGCCCGACGATGTCGCCGGTGCAAGGGAAAACGGCGCCGACGGCGTGGGGTTGTTCCGCACGGAATTCCTCTATCTGAACCGGGGCGACCAACCGAGCGAGGACGAACAGTTCGAAGCCTATCGCCGCGTCGTCCAGGAGATGGATGGACGCCCGGTCACGATTCGCACTTTCGATCTCGGCGCCGACAAACATGTCGATGCTGCCGAGCGCGTCGCACCCAACCCGGCGCTGGGACTGCGCGCGATCCGTCTATGCCTGGCGGAGCCGCAGATGTTTCATCGCCAGTTGCGCGCAATCCTGAAATCGTCGCACTACGGCAAGGTGCGCATCCTGATCCCCATGCTTTCCTCGGCGAACGAACTCAACCAGACGCTGCATCACATCGGCGAAGCCAAACGCAGCCTCGATGAGGAAGGAATTGCCTACGACAAGAAGATCCCGGTCGGCGGCATGATCGAAATTCCGGCGGCAGCCTTGTCGCTGTCCACCTTCACCCGCAAGCTTGACTTTCTGTCGATCGGCACCAACGACCTGATCCAGTACATGCTCGCGATCGATCGTGCGGACGATACGGTGGCGCACCTCTACGATCCGCTGCATCCCGCGGTGCTGAATCTGGTTGCGCACATCATCCGCGGCGCCAATCGCGCCGATGTACCGGTCGCCGTATGCGGTGAAATGGCGGGTGACGTGCGGCTCACGCGCGTACTGCTCGGATTTGGCCTGCGTCAGTTCTCGATGCATCCGGCGCACTTGTTGTCGGTAAAGCAGCAGGTGCTCAAATCCGACCTGCAGGAAATCATCGTGCTTACCCAGAAGATGCTGAGGAGCGACGATCCCGAAAAGCTCGAGCAACTGCTGGCGCGGATGAACAGCTGAGGCTTGCACATGCTGCAGAAAATCCACGGGGTGCGCCAGGACGATGCCGATCGCGAACGCCACTGGTTCCAGGACGATTTTTTCGACCTGTTCGCATGGACGGACAAAGCCGGTGAGGTGGTCGCATTCCAGCTCTGCTATGACCGGCTCAAGCGCGAGCGCGTGCTGGCCTGGAGCGGGCCGACCGGATTCATCCATCGCCGCATAGACGATGGCGAGGAGCTGCCGGCGCAGAAAATGGCGCCGATGCTGGTTGCCGACGGCCAGTTTGCCGCTGACGACATCGCCATGGAGTTCGATAATCGCAGCACCTTCATAGGCACACGCTGGCGGCAGTTCATCCGCACCAAGATCGACGAAGCGGCGGTGCAGTTCTCCATGCCACGCAATCCGTCTTAACTCACTGCAATGCGCATCGATTCGGAACAACTCCCCCAGCATTTGTCGCGCGGATTGAAGAATTTCTACGTCGTTTATGGCGAAGAGTTGCTGCTCGCCCTGGAGGCTGCCGACCGCATTCGCGCAAGGGCGCTGGAGCAGGGTTTCGACGAGCGCCGCGTGCTGATCGCCGAGCCCGGCTTCGACTGGGGCGAGCTTGCCATGGTGAGCAACAGCATGTCGCTGTTTGCGCCGAAGCGATTGCTCGACTTGCGCATTCCATCCGGCAAGCCGGGCAAGGATGGCAGCGAGGCGTTGCAACAACTGGCTGGCTCCCTGCCCGAAGACACCGTGACGTTGATTACGCTGCCGGGCATGGATCGCCAGTCGCTGACATCGAAATGGTTCGTAGCCCTGGACGGCGCCGGGGTCGCAGTGCACGCCGCATCGATCAAACGCGACCGGCTTGGGTCCTGGCTGGCCGGTCGCCTGGCGCAACAGGATCAACAGGCCGACTCGCAAACCATCGAGTTCCTGATCGACCGGGTCGAGGGCAATCTGATGGCGGCGCATCAGGAAGTGCAGAAACTGGCGCTGCTGTTTCCCGCAGGTTCGCTGCCGTACGATGAAGTGAAGAATTCGGTGGTCGACGTTGCCCGGTTCAACGTCTTCGAAATCGGCCCCACGTTGCTTAAATCCGATCGCGTGCACTTGGTGCGCATGCTCGACGGCCTGCAGGCCGAGGGCGCCGCAGCGCCGCTCGTGCTGTGGGCGATCGCGGAGGAAACGCGCGCAATGGCCAAAGTGAAAGCGGCTATGGCTGACGGCCGGCCGCTCGCGCAGGCCCTGCGCGACGCCCGCGTGTGGGGACCGCGGCAGGATTTGATGCCTGCGGCGCTGCGCCGCCTGACGCAGGGGCAACTGCTGGCCGCGCTGCACTGCGCCGCCGAGATAGATCGCATGATCAAGGGTCTGTCGAGCGGCGATGTGTGGGACGCGCTGCTGCAACTCGGACTGGAGCTGACGAAGCCTGCGCCGCAAGGCCGCGAAACGGCGAATAGGGGTAAAATCGGCGCCAGTATCCGGGGATAGGAACATGGACATTCAGTCCTACATGCATTCGATCGGCAGAGCAGCACGTACCG
Organism: Betaproteobacteria bacterium; assembly: GCA_025357235.1. Lineage (GTDB taxonomy): Bacteria > Pseudomonadota > Gammaproteobacteria > Burkholderiales > JACQAP01 > JACQAP01. Next base: position 453 of record JANXPQ010000064.1, on the reverse strand, counting down.
CATCGCGGGCCATGGCGAAAGCCGAGACCGGCGCGAAGAACCACGCGCTGATGACGATGGCGAAGGCCGTCGAGCGTGATATTGCGCGCCTGCTCGATGCAAATCGGAAGGATGTGGAAGCGGCGCGGGCGAAAGACCTCGAGACGGCGATGGTGGATCGCCTGACGCTCACGCCGAAGAGCGTAGCGGCGATGGCGGAAGGCCTGCGCCAGATCGCGCAACTGTCCGACCCGGTAGGTGAGATCAGCGGCATGAGTTACCGGCCGAGCGGCATACAAGTCGGCAGGATGCGCGTGCCGCTGGGCGTCATCGGCATCATCTATGAAGCACGTCCGAACGTGACCGCCGATGCCGCCGGGTTATGCGTGAAATCCGGCAATGCGGCTATCCTGCGCGGCGGATCCGAAGCGATTCACTCCAACCAGGCAATCGGCGCCTGCGTGCACGAAGGCC
>JANXPQ010000051.1 GCA_025357235.1 Betaproteobacteria bacterium | reverse complement strand
CAGCTTCACCAGCTTCTCGCGCTGCGCGTCGTCGAGCTCAATTGCACTTGCCTTTCGCATCGCCGCCTCCAAAGTGCATCGTATACAGCTTGGAGTCGGCAGACTATCACTAGTTTCATTACATACGAAGCACTACACTAGATGACCGATCCAATAGCTGCCCGAGTTAGCGGACATCAACTCGATCCATTTGGAGAAATTTTCGAACTGCGGCGGTTGGATATAGCCGATGTTGTGGCCAATTCGATCCATGAGTTTAGGCAGGCTTAGTCCCAATAAGAATGTCATCGCGAAGCCAATAAGTACGTTGAGATGAGGGTCGAAGCTAACGAACATTGCTGTGTCTCCAGGAAGACCATGACGAACGCATTCTACGCCTGGGCTCCTATGCCGGCTGTCGGGAAAGGCTCGATCAACTTCGCGCCCTCGATCCGAGAATTGTTGACGCGCGGATAACGGCATGGTGAACAAACTCGGTCAGAGCACGCCCTCGTGCGAACTAGACGCAGTGGAGAAAAAATTCCCTGTTCTTCCCGATAATTTCCCTGATACGCCCGAATTAATTCCCTGTTCCGATTCGTGCGTGGAGACGGGTTAGATGGCCTGAGAGTCGCTCTGGATACGGGTTTCGGCTCAGTGGCACGCGATGCGAATCGTAAGAACGCGCGAAATTCCCTGCATTTTTCCCTGTTAGCAGGGAATTTGGGCTGGAGACGGGTTCGCTTGAGACTGCCACCACCGCCACCCAGTCTGCGGCTTTTGTTCTCCGTCTCTGGCAAAGACATCAAGTCCCGCAAGATCAAATACCTTCGCGTTCCGTGTCGCCATTTGGCGGCACAGAATGCGCTGCATAACCGGGCATTAAGTAACGTTTCATGCGGTTTTCTCCAGCACGCACTTTCGCGTGCCACTTTCAAATTTTTTATGTGAATCGAAATCAAAGGCATGCATTGGTATCGGCGTCGTGCAGCCCCTTTGAAGCGACCGACCACCGAATAATGCAAAGAGTGTGCTTGACGCGAACGCCTAAATTCGGGTTAGGACAGCCCCAAGACTACGTGTTGCTCGACCCAGTCGAGCGGCAGGTTTTCGAGTAGCTTTTCCAGCGTGAGTTCCGCCGGCTGACGCCCTGCCAAAATCAACTCAACGATGTCTGGCGCTAGGAAGGCACAACGCGAGATCTTTCTCAGATAGCGTGGACTGACGTGCATTTCTTTGGCGAAGATCGGCTGCGATTCCAGTCCACCCGAGAGTAACCTTTCATACCAGCAGCGCGCGTGGACCACGGCACGCATAAGCGGCACATTGGAACGAGCGGGGCGCTCAACCTCGGATTTTCTCGGGAGGATCAATCGAACGGCGCCCCCGTTTCGTCGCAATTGTGCTTCGGCAGAGAGTTCGAAGAGCTCCTCTTCGGAGTGTGCATGTCGTGCGAGTCCCGAGAATATCTCTTCGTCAAGCAGACACTTTCTCAGCGCTTGCTTGATAATCAAGATTCGAACCGCATCCTCGCCTACGGTGATGCGAGAGACGATCGTCCGCAGGAACTCACGCGAGACCGTGGGTGATGCACTCTTCAGCTGGGCTGCCCGGGATTTCGCAGAACTCAGCAAGGTCTGCTGCACCGAGCCGTCCTCATCGTTGAGCGTCAACGCGTCAAGCACCGCCGAACCCGTGCGCAGGAAGGCATCCAGCCGCCGGCTGACCAGATCTTCAAGGTCATGCGCAGGAATGCGTCTGGCGCTGCCCGCATTGGCATGCCGATGCTGGATCAAAGCCTGGGAAACGTAATAGCGATAGCGCTTGCCGTGTTTGACGGCATGGGAGGGTGTGAGCCGGTTGCCCTTGTCGTCGTAAACCAATCCTGCCAATATACTGGGATCGGTAGCCTTCTTGCCATTCCGGCGGTCCTCGCTATTCGCTTTCAGGCGAGTCTGGACCTGCTCCCAGAGATCCTTGGGAATGATTGCGTCGTGCTCACCCGGGAATGATTTATCGCGATGAGGGATCTCGCCAAGGTAAAGCCGATTGTGAAGCAAGGTATAGAGCGCACCTCGCGAGAAAGTCGCACCGCCGCTGGTGCGCCCACCTCGACTGACCCGCTGCTTGCTGCGAATGCCTTTTCGGTCCAGTTCCGCCTTGAGCTTGGCCACCCCGCCGAGTTCCAGGTAACGCTGGTAGATCCATTGCACCAGTTTCGCTTCAACCGGATTGACGATGAGTTTTCGACCCTCAACGTCATAACCCAGGGCAACGCACCCGCCCATCCACATGCCCTTGCGTTTGGAGGCGGCGATCTTGTCGCGGATGCGCTCGCCGGTGACTTCCCGTTCAAACTGGGCAAACGACAAGAGAACATTTAGGGTCAATCGACCCATCGAGCTCGTCGTATTGAACTGCTGGGTGACGGAGACAAACGAGACGCCCTGGGCGTCGAAGCGTTCGACAATGTGGGCGAAATCACTTAAGGACCGTGTCAGCCGATCCACCTTGTAGACCACCACGACATCGATCTGGCCGTCGTCGATTTCGGCGAGCAGTTGGGTAACGGCCGGGCGGTCCAACGTGCCACCGGAGTAGCCGCCATCGTCGTAGTGCGAGGACAGCATGCGCCAGCCTTCATGACGCTGGCTGAGAATGAACGCTTCGCAAGCTTCGCGTTGGGCGTCTAGGGAATTGAATTCCTGCTCTAGGCCTTCTTCAGAGGACTTGCGGGTATAGATTGCGCAGCGAAGCGATTTACGAGTGTCCGCCATGGGCTCGGATCCAGGGAGCGGGTCGCTTGAGACCAAAGAATACCGGGCCCGACCAACGGGTGCCGGTAATCAATCGGGCAATCTCTGAAAGGCTGGCGTACTGCTTGTCGCGATACTTGAAACCACTTGCGATCGCTGTCACCTCGTGGGTTTTGCCCTGCCATTCCCGAACGAGTCGGGTGCCTGGTTTGATGCGGTTGGTATCGAGCAGAACGGGAGCCGTACCGACAGCGAGATCCTGGGCGAGTTTGAGAAGCTGACGCTGCACCGCGGTACGCAGCCCGCCGACGGTCTGCTCTTGTAGGCGGTAGGTTAAGCAGCTCACCAGAAGCTCACGATGGGCATGCAATGGGGCCGGGCTGCCGTACGCTTTTTGCCACAGTGCTCGCAATTCTGATGGGCTCAGGCGGGTCAGTGTTGATTTTCGCGTCGGTTTGGCCCACCTTTCCGACTTGCGTTGACCCGTGCGAAGGTCGAGAAGGCCGCAGAAAATCAAGCACCCACTTTAAGCGACGTGGATCAGTGCTGCGTGAAAAATTGGGTCAATCCGATGCGACAATTAACAGCGGGTGAATACGTCCATGACCACCATCACCAAATGACTGCGCAGTAGAATCGATTCGCAGCGGAACAGGTCCACGCTCCACAGACTGTCCTTGCACTGAGCGATGAAGCTCAGCCACGAAGGGCCATCGGAGCTTGGCGCAGGCCGATAGTGTTTCGCGAGCACGCGGCGCACGACATCCTTGTCGAGGTCCACGCCGAACGCATGAGAGATCTGCTGCGCGATGCGCACACAGCCGAACTTGGGATTGCTGCGTTTGAGTTCCACGATTGCCGCTATGAGTGCCACGGACGGACCTTTGGGACCGGGCCTGCGGCGAGGGAACGGGGAAGAAAAGAGCCGGCGGTATTTCCGATCCACCAACGCCTTGTGGAATTTGAATAACGTAGCAGGGCTAAAGATCACCGAAACGTGCGGGATGCGGCGCGGGCTCACGAACTGGGTGGTGAGGCCGAGGACGACGCGATCGAGCGTGGTGAGATTCGGGGCCCGCCGTCGGCAGCGACAGCTGATCAGCAGTTGATGTTTGAGGAGCAGAGACTCCGCGACGAGGCCGCGGGCGCCACCCGGACGGAGGAGTTTCGCGAAGGTGACAACCAGGTGAATGGCGAGGACCAGAGGTTCGCGCATGAGCGAACAATTCCCCCCGCCGCCATCGGATGCAAGACTGTCCGGCACCGGCGGATTCCTTCATACTACGAATTCGCCATCCACACCCTTTCCATGCCCCACGATCTCGTCCTCTTCGACCTTGACGGAACGCTCAGCGATCCCCTAGTAGGCATTGGTCGTTCGATCAACTACGCGTTATCTCACTTCGGCTATGAACCCCTCGCACTCGCAGACGTTGCTACCTATGTTGGCCCGCCACTGGACGAAACATTCAAAGCAATCACGGGCGGTAGAATGGCATCAGAAGTCACCGCACTTGTTACCAAATTCCGGGAGCGCTACGCGGATGTCGGGTATTCAGAGAATAAGCTCTATCCCGGAATCATTGAGGCACTTGAAGCTCTACGGGCCGCAAATACTCCGATGGCAGTATGTACTTCGAAGCGCAGAGACTTTGCGGAAAAGATCCTTACGATGTTCGGGCTTATACAGCATTTTCGTTTCATCGACGGCGGCGAGATTGGAACGCACAAGTGGCAACAGATTGCTGTGCTGCTGTCGCAAGGCAAGGTGAGCAAGTCGTCCATCATGGTCGGCGATCGCTCTGTCGACATGATCGCCGCACACAGAAACGGATTGAAAGCTGCGGGGGTACTATGGGGCTACGGAAGTCTTGCAGAACTTTCGAACGAAATGCCGGCGTGCCTGCTCAGTTCCCCCAGTGAATTGGTGGACCTGGCAAACGGCAGGGGCTAATTGCCCTCAAACTTTGCGATAGAACCTAGGACAGTCGATGTTAAAACCTCGATCTTTGTTAGAACGCTACGTCGAAGCGAAAGACCAGGTCCGACCGCATATGATGCAGACAATTTATACTGCGAACGCGATTCTGACATTCTCGA
>JANXPQ010000562.1 GCA_025357235.1 Betaproteobacteria bacterium | reverse complement strand
CGCACCGACCTGCTGCGCTTTGGCAATATAGCCTGCGCCTGCCTGCATCGCCTTCAGCGGCGCTGGCCACGCAAACGGATTGCCGAGGGCGGACAGGGCAAGTCCCCAATATGCAATGCCGCATGTCGGGTCGAGCTTGAGAACTTTGTCATAGGCCTGGTTAGCGGGATCGAACCAGAAGGAATGATAAAGCGCGACGGCGTGATCAAGCTCGTGTTGCGCCGCCTCGTTGCAGGACGACGGAAAATGCACTGTGCCGATGACCTCGCCCGGCTTCATTTCCGCCGCGTCGTCATCGTGGGCGGCCGCGGGCCGGGGCGCGAACACTATTACGATTGCGGCGATCGCCGCCACGAAGACTGGGTTGGCCATTGGATCCTCCCTGGGTTGCGCCTGGCTGGAAAGTCTATAGGAGCGGTGACTGCGTGACTATCGTGCCCGACTTCGCTGGATTCCCACAAGGCGTTACTCGGGATCCCTCCAGAGGATACCGGTCATTCGACCATAACCGGGGTTTGCCCATAACGGGGTAACGGCAGCACCGAGGACTGAGTAAAGGCAAAGACGAAGGTGCGGCGTACCGCGTGCTGGGAGCTAACAACAGCACTGAGGAGTCTCAGCTTCTTTTCCTGGGACCACCGCGCCGCGCGCCGCCTCTTGATCCAGGGGGCTTTTGCTTTGAGTCCGCAGCCGCTCGCTCCACGCTCCCGTAGGATTTGAATTTATGGGATTCGCTCGTCAACAGGGCGATAAACTTGGGATGAATGAACAATTTCTCACGGCCCGCCGTGACTTCCTTGAGGATTCCGATTTTGGCCAGCGTCTTAAGGTAGACGGACGCCGTCTGCCTGTTTCCCAACTCCGCTTCTACGACATTCTGAATACGGCAGTAAGGTTGCACGAAAATCACTTCGACCAGCTCGCGGTTGTATATTTTCGGCGCATGGGAACGGACGTATTCTGCGGTGTGGCTCATCAAATTATGGATCGCCTGTATTTTCTCCACCGTCCACGCTGCCGTTTCCCGAACACCGGCAAGCATGTAAAGAATCCACTTTTCCCATGTGGCATCCCGTGTCACCGCCAGCAGAAGGCGATAGTAGTCTGCCTTGTTACCGATGATATAACGCGATAGATACAGAACCGGCAGGTCCAGCAAGCCTTGCTCGACCAGCATGAGCTGATTGAGCACGCGACCGGTCCGCCCATTTCCATCGGCGAATGGGTGGATTGCCTCGAACTGGTAATGCGCGACCGCCATGCGGATCAGAGGATCGACCTCCGTCTGGTCATGGATGAATCGTTCCCAGTTGGCGAGTTTTTCCCGCAGCAAAGCCTCCCCCACCGGGGGCGTGTAGATAACGGCGTTCTTTGCCGGGTTGGTGAGCGTGGTTCCCGGCACGCGCCGGAATTCCATGTCGCGCCCCTGGATGGTTGAGCAAACCGCAACCGCCGTGGACGTGTTGAGCGGCTTCGTTTTCAAGGATTCCACACCTTGGCGCAGCGCCGTGCGGTAACGCAACGCTTCTTTGGTAGCGGCGTCTGCTTTCTGCGCGTCGATTTGCGCGTACCTGAACAGCGCATCGGTGGTCGTAACAATGTTCTCGATTTCGGAACTGGCCTGTGCTTCCAACAATGGGATCGTATTGATCAACACGCCCTGGTTGGGAATCAGCGTGCCTGCCTGCCGCAGCGCCGCCACGGCGGCACGAGCATCGATGCAAGCCTTGAGGATGGCACGGGTTTCGATGTCTGCCTTCGGCGGCAGTTGGGGTAGCGAGTTATAGGGGCGGCTGGGGTCGAATCTGGCCATATGTCGAAATTCCCCCTGTTTATCGACACGTCGGCGGGATATGTCGAACGATTCGACATATCCCCACAATATGTCGAAAAAAGTAATGTTTTTCGACATATCACGCGAGTGAAGCCGTGCCCCCTTCCCGGGGATTCCGTGAACTACCCTCGCCTAAAGGCGAGG
>JANXPQ010000561.1 GCA_025357235.1 Betaproteobacteria bacterium | reverse complement strand
TCAAATAAGACAGCGGGACGAAGCCGAGTTTCCAAGCGCGCGAACGTTGTTGAATCATCCTTCGAGCAGCGCATCGCCGGCGACCCGCCGGGTGTGACGCGCGGCTACCACAAGCCGATCATGCTGGCTGGCGGCGTCGGCTCGATTCCTGCCCTGCAATCGTTCAAGTCCAGCGTGCCGGCGGGCGCGTTGCTGGTGCAGATCGGCGGCCCCGGCATGCTGATCGGCTTGGGTGGCGGCGCAGCGTCTAGCATGAATACCGGTTCGAATATTGCGGATCTCGATTTCGATTCCGTGCAGCGCGGCAACGCGGAGATCCAGCGCCGTGCGCAGGAAGTCATCGACCGGTGCTGGGCGATGGGGGAAGCCAATCCGATTCTGTCGATTCACGACGTGGGCGCAGGCGGGCTGTCCAATGCATTGCCGGAGCTGGTGCATGGCGCAGGCCGCGGCGGCCGCATCAACTTGCGCGACATTCCCTCGGAAGAACCGGGCATGACACCGGCGCAGGTATGGTGCAACGAAGCGCAGGAGCGCTATGTCATGGCGATCGCGCAGGAGCGCTTCGCCGACTTCAAGGCATTGTGCGAACGCGAACGCTGTCCTTTTGCGGTCATCGGCAGCGCATCCGGCGATGATTGGCTGAAAGTCGAGGATCCCAAGTTCGCCAACTATCCGGTCGACATGCAACTCGAAGTCGTGCTCGGCAAGCCGCCGAAAATGACACGCGATGTGAAGCGGCGCGCGCGTGTACTTCCGGCGCTGAATTTTTCCGCGATCGACCTCAAGGAAGCGGTGTTGCGCGTGCTGCGCTTTCCCGCGGTGGCGAACAAGACTTTCCTGATTTCGATCGGAGACCGTACGGTCGGCGGATTGTGTTCGCGCGACCCGTTCGTCGGACCCTGGCAGGCACCGGTCGCCGACGTTGCCGTGACCCTAATGGGATTCACAACATATCGCGGAGAAGCGTTTGCGATTGGCGAACGCAGCCCGCTGGCCGTATTCAATGGACCGGCGTCGGGGCGCATGGCCGTGGGCGAGGCGCTCACCAACATTGCGGCGGCCCGAATAGCGAAAATCGGCGACGTCAAGCTGTCCGCCAACTGGATGGCGGCGGCCGGCTATCCCGGGGAAGACGCAGTGCTGTTCGATACGGTAGAAGCGGTGGCGATGGAATTATGTCCGCAACTTGGCATCAGCATCCCCGTCGGCAAGGATTCGATGTCCATGCGTACAGCCTGGCAGGAGGGCAAAAAGAACAAGGAGGTCGTCGCGCCGCTGTCGCTGATCGTATCGGCATTCGCGCCGTGCGTGGATGCGCGCAATACGCTCACGCCGCAACTGCAGCCGCGGGATCGCGACAGCGTACTGGTGCTGATCGACCTCGGTGCGGGGCGCAACCGGATGGGGGGATCGGTGCTGGCGCAAGTCCATGACCAGGTCGGCGGCGAAGCGCCGGACGTGGATTCCGCCGGCAAGCTAAAGGCGTTCTTCGAGGCAGTCCAGCTGCTCAACGAGCAAGGCGCAATCCTTGCGTATCACGACCGCTCCGACGGTGGTTTGCTGGTCACGCTTGCGGAAATGATGTTTGCTTCCCATGTCGGCGTGACCGTCGAAGTCGAAGGTGAGGCCACGGCAGCATTGTTCAATGAAGAGCTGGGCGCGGTCCTTCAGGTGAAGTCGGACAAATTCGATGCCGTGAAGAATGTGTTCGAGGCATCCGGCCTGTCGGCGGAGTTCCGCCGGCTCGGCACCCTGAATCGCAGCGGCAGACTCGTCGTGCGTTCGAAGGGCAAGGAGGTCTACAGCGAAACCGGCGTGTCGCTGCAGCGTGCGTGGTCGGAAACCACGTATCACCTGCAACGGCTACGCGACAATCCTGACTGCGCGCAGCAGGAATTCGATCGCATCCTGGATGTTGCCGATCCGGGTTTGCATGCCAAGCTGACCTTCGATCCGGCGCTGGACATCGCCGCGCCTTATATCGTCAAACGCGTGCGCCCGAAAATCGCGATCCTGCGAGAGCAGGGCGTGAATGGTCAGATGGAAATGGCGGCGGCCTTTCACCGCGCCGGATTCGAATCCGTCGATGTGCACATGACTGACATCATTACCGGCCGGATTCCCCTGTCGGGTTTCAAGGGTTTCGTCGCCTGCGGAGGATTTTCCTATGGCGATGTGCTCGGGGCCGGGGAGGGCTGGGCGAAATCGATCCTGTTCAATGCCCGCGCCCGCGAGCAGTTCGGCTTGTTCTTTCAGCGTGACGATGTCTTCGCGCTCGGTGTCTGCAACGGCTGCCAGATGATGAGCAATTTGCATGAACTCATCCCGGGTACGGAGCACTGGCCGCATTTCGTGCGCAATCGATCCGAGCAGTTCGAGGCGCGCGTGGCAATGGTTGCGGTACCGAAAAACCCGTCGCTGTTCTTCGACGGCATGGCGGGCAGCCGCATGCCGATTGCGGTGGCGCACGGCGAGGGCTTCGCCGAGTTTCGCGATGGCGCCCAGTTGTCGGCGGCTTGCAAGTTGATTGCTCTGCGATTCGTGGACAATCGCGGCCGGGCCACTGAGCGCTATCCGCTGAATCCGAACGGTTCGCCCGAGGGCATCAGCGGCCTTACCACGCCGGATGGCCGTTTCACGATCGTCATGCCGCATCCCGAGCGTGTGTTTCGCAGCATCCAGAATTCCTGGCGTCCGGCTTCCTGGAAGGAGGATGGCCCCTGGATGAGGATGTTCCGCAATGCGCGACGTTGGGTGAACTGAGGAAAGGACCGTTGACTGATTTAAAAGGGGGCGCCGACGGCGCCCCCTTTGTTTTTTATTGCGAAAGCGGAGTTACTTGGCGTCGATTTTCTGAACCTTGGCCTTGGCGCGCAGGTCGGCGATGTAGTCGTCGCGTACCTTGGTCGCCAGTTGCTGCTGGATCTGCGGTTTTACTTGTTCGAAATCCGGGAAGGGAACCGACTTGATGTCCTCCAATTCGATGATGTGGTAACCGTAGTTGGTCTTGACCGGTTCCTTGGTGCGTTCCCCTTTCTTCAGCGACTTGAGCGCCTCGCCGAACGGCTGCACGTAACCTTCCGCTTCGCTCCAGTCGAGTTCGCCGCCTCCGTCCTTGGTGCCGGTATCCTGCGATTTCTCCTTGGCAATCGCCGCAAAGTCGCCACCGGCATCGAGGTCGGCGATGATCTGTTTGGCGTCCGCTTCCTCTTTCACCAGGATGTGGCGTGACTTGTACTGCTTGCCGACTTCGCCGCCACGCTCGGCTTTGACGCGCTCATATTCCTTGCGCACATCGGCATCCGTCGGCGTGAGTTTTTTGCTCAGGTCCTCGATCAGCACCGCCAGAATGATCTGCTGCTTGGCCAGGTCGAGCTGGGTCTGGTAATCGGGAGTCTTGTCGAGTTTGCGTCTGACCGCTTCCTGATACAGGATTTCGCGCGTGATCAGGATTTCGCGCAAGTTGTCGCGGAATTCCGGCGAGTCCTGCAGGGGCTGTTGTCCCGGCTGTCCCTGTTGTTGCTGCGCCTGCGCCAGCTGCGACTTGGCGACGAATTCCAGCCGTGCCTGCGGAATGCCGATGCCGTTGACAATGGCGACATTTTTCTGCTTGGCGTCTGGCTTGCTCTCCGCCTTGGCGGGTTTGCTGTCTGCGGCGTCTTTCTGTTTTGTATCTGCGGCGTACCCTGGAATGGCCGTCGCGAAGAATGCGGCGAGCAGCGCTAGGAGGAAGGGGTGTCTGACCGATTGCATTGCAGTTCCTTTGGTGACGGGAGTTGAACTCTGGGCTGGGTGTTTGTGCTTGTTATTGGCTTCAGCGTTCAACCCTTGGCTGAAGTTCCCAATTCTTCGGGCGCATACGCGCGGATGGCCAGCGCATGAATTTGTTTCGGCATCAGATCGCCGAGCGCGGCATAGACCAGTCGATGCCGCGCCAGCGCCGGTTTGCCTGCGAATTCGCGCGAGACGATGACGACTTGAAAATGGCCGCCGCCGTCCTTTGCACCCGCATGGCCGGCATGTTCGTGGCTGTCGTCGAATACTTCCAGCGAATCGGGGGCCAGTCCGGACAGGCGGTTCCGAATCATTTCCTCGATGTTCATTATTTCGGGAAAACCTTGCGAAAGGGTTTCACCGTAACCCTGGCGAAGACGCCTTCGGTGACGTAGGGATCGGCATTGATCCAGGCTTTGGCTTCTTCCAGCGAATTGAACTCGGCGACGATCAGGCTGCCGGTCATGCCGGCGGGGCCGGGATCGATGCTGTCGATGGCGGGGAATGCGCCGCCGAGGATGAGCTTGCCCGCGGCAATCAGTTCGTCCACGCGCTTGAGGTGGGCCGGCCGCGCCACGGCGCGCTTGGCCTGGCTGCTCGGGATGTCCTCGCCGACGATTGCGTACAGCATTATTTTTTCTCCTCGTGTTCGCTATGGCGGCTCAGCAGCAGGCCCTGGACCACGATGAATACCAGCATCAACCCGGTTCCGCCGAACAGCTTGAAATTGACCCAGGTTTCAGTCGGGAAGTGAAAGGCGATATACAGGTTGGCGGCGCCCATCACGAGAAAGAACGCAGCCCAACTCAGGTTCAGTTTCCGCCAGATCGGAGCGGGAAGCGTCAACTGCTTCTCCATCATGGCGCGAATCAGATTTCTGTGGAACAACAGGTCCGAACCCAGCAGGATGGCACTGAATAACCAGTATAGCACCGTGGGTTTCCACTTGATGAAGGTCTCGTCATGCAGCCAAAGCGTGGCGCCACCGAACACCACGATAATGGAGAGGCTCACCCAAAGCATGGTGTCGACCTTGCGGTGGCGCAGCCAGGACCAGCCAACCTGGCAGATGGTTGCGCCGATGGCCACGGCCGTGGCGGTGTAAATGCCCCAGAACTTGAAGGCCACGAAAAACAGCAATACCGGGAAAATGTCGAACAGGAACTTCATGATCGTCGAGGGAAAATAACCGCGGCATTATGGACTCAAGCGCGGGTCGGTGTCCAACCGGGATCGGGTAAGATGGCGGCCTTGTTTCGAGTGGCAAACCACGGAAGGAGTTCGCGATGGCGCAGGTAAAGCTGGTGAATTATGACGAGGCTTCCAACGAGGCGCGGGCGGTGTTCGACGACATCATGAAGACGCGCAATACCGATTACATCAACAACATCTGGCGCGCACTCGCCTCGAATCCGCCCGTGCTGAAGCGCTTCTGGGGCCAGATGAAGGAAATCATGGTGAAGCCTTCCAGGCTGGATCCGCTGACCAAGGAGCTGATCTATCTTGCCGTGAGCATCAACAACAATTGCGACTACTGCATCAACTCGCACACCTTCGCCGCCCGCAAACATGGACTCGATGACGAAATGCTCGCGGAGTTGGCAGAAGTCGTAGCACTTGCAAATGCCGGTAATCGACTGACCATCGGGCTGCAGGTGGAACCGGATGAACGCTTCAAGCCGAAGCACGCCGATAAGGCATGGTCGGCCGACGGTACCGCCAAGGCGAAACCGGCCAAGGGCCGGAAGAAAAAGCGTTGACGCGGAGGGCGCGGAGGAAAGACCGAGAACGCAGGGAAGAGCGAATCTATTTGCAGAATAGTTTTGCGTTTTATTTTTACTCCCTCTCCGCCTTTTAAGGGGGAGACAAGGGAACACTCATATGCACCCGCAGGGGGGTGAAGCGAAGCAGGGCTGGAGGTGAGGTGGAATGGAATTCGAGCTAGTCGTCCGGGAACGTTACAGTTGCCGCCGCTATCGGCCGGAGCAAGTGGACACGCAGACCATCCGGCGCATTCTGGATGTTGCCCGCCAGACGCCTTCGTGGTGCAACACGCAGCCCTGGCACGTGCTGATCGTCAGTGGCGGGGCCATTGAAGAA
>JANXPQ010000532.1 GCA_025357235.1 Betaproteobacteria bacterium | reverse complement strand
AATTTCACCCGGCGCGAACATGCAAGGTTTCTCAACCCGGCCCTAACGCCGCCGCAGCGCACCGTCGCCAGGGTTGAAGGCTGGATTCTAGGGGTTGGATGATGGTGATCGAGAGCCATGCCAAATAGGGAGACGCCTGCGTGAATATTGACCCGTTATTTTGTACGCTGGGTTCCGCCGACATTGCCCACGTGATTCGTTCCGCCAGGCTGGCAGTTTGCTATGCCGGGCCGGGCATTCAGGCCGATGTGGCGCAGGCGATGGTGGAGACAAGCAGCAGACTGGGGCCGGAAATGCTGACGGTTTGCGTGGATTTTGACGAACGCGTGATGCGCATGGGCTATGGAGCAATCGGCGCGGTAAAACTGTTGCGTGACGCCGGCATCAGCGTCCGCAGTGCCCCCGGCCTGCGCACCGCCCTGGTGATTGCCGACAATGCTGGCTTCATTTTCACCCCCACAGCCCTGTACCTAGAAGCTGAACCCATTGGCCGTGGCGCGCCAAACGCCATTCGCATGTCCGCCGAACAGATAGGCGAAGCCTTGGCTAGGCTCTCACCGGCTGCCAAGGCGATTGCCGTGGCCCAGGCGAAAACTCCGGAAGAGAAAAAGCGCATCGAAGCGTTGCCTCTGGATGTGGGGTCGGACCAGGTAACGGATGTTCTGTTCACCGAGGTGAGCATCAGTTTGGAAGAAGCCCCGCCGGTTCGCTTCGATCTGGCACGGCAGGTTCGGGTGTTCGAGCCGTATCTACAATACGTAGAGTTGAGTCTCACCGGTGCGGCCATCCAGCGCCACCGGCTTGCAATTCCGCCGAGCATTCAGAAGCTGGGTGGGAGCAAAGATCTGGAAGGGCGACTGCGAACTACCTTCGACCTGATCGAGAAGGGAGGCAAACTGTCATCGAAGCCGCTTGAGGATGCCCTAAATGAGATCCGTAGGAACTTTACACCGTCGCTCGGCAAAGATCATGGACGGGTAGTGCTGAAAGCGGCAAAGCCGCATTTGGTGGCACGGCTGGAAGCATTCCGCAGGCAACTGAAGGCTCACCAAGAGGCCGTTGCAGTAGTGCTACAGAAGCACCTCGACGAATCACGCAAACAGATCGTCGATTACTACCTGCCGCGCGCTGTCGCAACGCCGCCCGATGCCTTGGTCGGACAATTGCTCATTGGCAAACCTTCAGAGGATGATGCGCGAAAATGGCTCAATGCGGAACTGGACCGGGTTTTTCCCAGCGCCGACTCACTCATCCAGGAAATGAAGCTGGACGAACGCTTCAAGGATGTAACCTTCGAGACGCTAAACCGCGATGATTTTCTTGAGTCGGTCAAAATCGCATTTCCGAAAGTCGACTGGGACAAGGCATACCACGAGTTTCGCGCGGCAGGCGAAGGCGCGTAACCGACGTTGAACCAGACCAATCTGGATTTAGATATTTTGCCGAAGAGGATACAGAGGGATCGGTTGAGATGAAGACTTTCCGCAATGATACGCGCACAGGTTACTTATTGGAGGCATTTTCTCTGGCAAATGAGTGGCATGCAACTCAAAAGCGCAAGGCCACATCTATCCCCTATATCTCGCACCTGATGTCGGTGTCGGCGCTGGTCATGGAGTACGGCGGCGACGAAGTGCAGGCAGTCGCCGCATTACTGCACGACGCAGTGGAAGACGCAGATAGCACGGAGGAAGCAGAGAATCGACGAGCTGCGATCAAACTTCGGAAGGCATAAGGGTTGCATAGACGAACGTCTCGAATCCAATACGTAGCAGTATTTGGGCGACGGTATCAACGAGGGATGTTCCAGTTCTTGCCTGCAGCACTGGAGCTATAAAATCGGGAATGTCGCCCCAGTCGATTCGGGGCTCTGTCCCTACCATTTCTGATAGGTGGAGGACGCGAAGCATCGTGAATACCCTCTTCCCTTGCGTAAATATTGATAGAAAGCCATAGAAGCGAGCTATCTTTAAGTGGTATGTGCGGAGAATCATGACGAAATCCTCAGCGTCCTTCGAGTTTTCATTGCCGCGAGCCGCCCAAGAGAACAATTTGAGTAACGCGAGCCCCGGTAACGAAGCAATGCGAACATTCAGCCCAACATCGATGTAAACGTTCACGGCGGTCGCAAGCACTTCTTCGTAACCGGCGACGTTCATCATGACTTTCATATTCGGCGGCCATGCAATTGTGCGCGGCGGCTCTTCGACCCCACGAAACGGGATGAGATCGATGGGAAATTTGGAAGTCGTACCGGACGCAGAGTAGTAGAGGCGGTGCATTGCGCTACTATCAGGAGTAAACCGTCCGCTATCTATTAATCGCTTTTTCACAGTCTCGAACTGTTCCCAGTTTGCGACCGCGATCGCGAAATCTATGTCGCGCGTCAACCGTTCAGCATTTAGTCCGAACACATTGTTCAGCAGGATATCGCGCGCCATCGCGCCAGTGACAAAATAGGGCAATGCAAGTTGCGCTGTTAGCGTATCAATGTGGCGGAGCACCTCTACAATAAATGGCTCGACCGGCCGGTCAGGCTTGACGGAGAGCATTGTCGATATGTTTTTCGCGGACGAGTTTGGCCACTTCTATATTCCGTGGATCCAGCGTGGCGGCTAGGTCTGCGTAGGCGAGAATTGGCGGGACAATATCTGGTTGTTCAGGATTGGCCGGTAGCTTCCAAAATGCATCCAGTATTTCCACGTTACCCCTTGGGTCAGCCACGAGCCGGTGTTTACCAACAAGCTTGGTAATGGGGTCTCCGGTTTCCTTCCGCTCAAGATAAATTGTCTGTGTGGCCGGTCTGAGATAGCCGGTTAAGCGATCTGCGGCTACCTCGCCTCCCCAATGACCTCCGAAATCCTGAATACGAGCTTCCCTCCACCATTCGGGGTTCTCGGCACGAAATCGCCGAGCGTTAAGCTTGGGACGGAGTTTTATTGGATAGTTAGTTACCCACTCTTCAAACATTTGCACGGGCTGAAGAAAGTGACGCTGGGTCCCCCCTCTTGTGCCGGTAATAAATCGCCTCTTGAAGAGATCATCAAAGACCCATCCAATCGCGCCCAATGCGACGCCGGCGGCGTCGACGATTTCTCGATAGGGTGCGTTGAGAAGAGTGGGCTCACACAGAAGGGCAAATACGACTCGCTGTGCGGTTGCCGTCCCAGTGCCACGAACATCCGTTGCAGCGCGCGTCGGCTTCTGGCCTGTGACGAATACATAAAGACCAGGCGCTCGAAGAAAAGCATTGCCGGCATCGTCTAAGAACTGCATGTCTAGCTCGCGACAACGGTCCGCTAGTGCAGGTGTGATGTAGTTTGCGAATAGCAGTCCTGGTTGATGAAAACGTTCTAGCTGGGCCTTCAGGTGCACAAGCGCCGCGAATCGGTCGATGCGCGTTTTTGCTTCTACGAGATATTGGTAGGTTTTCCCATCGACGGTAATCGTGATGACGGCATCAGGTCGAAGCTCATTTTCTGGTAAGGGCTCAAATGGCAAGACGTGACCGTCTATGCCCGTAGTCCGCTTCAAAGCAGTGAGGGCTTGGCCCAAGTTTTCCAATAATTGTGTATCGCCCTTGTACATGAGAGTTTATACTTTCAATCAATAAGTTATATGGATTCAAGCTTTGGCAAAGTGCATGGTATAGCGGCCTGTTGTTCATTTTACTCTATTGTTCACGTAACGTGAACATGGCCTAGATATGAACGCAGCGGGTGGGAGTCAGTCTATGCTAATCAAGACGCTACAGATTTGGTCCACTCTTTGTTCAGTTATCTCTATTCGTTCACGGAACGTGAACACATGCTAAAAGCGAACAGCTCAGGGCGGAATCTCTGGCTAGAGAACTCAGGAACAGTGCGGTAATTAGGTAACAAACATCCGAGCACATCTTCCAAACCACCACTCAAAATTATCTTCGTCGCGGTTAGTACCATACTAATTCCGCTGGGCAGCCAAGCGATTGGGCTCATCCAATGTGGGGACTTGCCGACACACATGCGCGTCAGCTCAGCACGGAAAATCAACAATGAGGCCGCCCTCTTTCATCAAGAAAATCTGCCTACGCCGTGTTATCCCACAGCAATACAGGATAATTACAAGTTAGATTTCTCGTCCACACGGTGCTGTAGTGACGATCTATCCAGATCTTGCGTGGTATGGCGCTCAGAGCGAGAAGAAATCGCTTCCGGTCCGCTGCCCATTCGCTTCAGTATCTCGATGTCCCCGCTACTATCAAAGCTTGGCTTTGCTGGGCGAAGCGAGTATCGCGACCAAAATCGACCCTACCGAAGACAAACGATTGCTCGCGTTCTGGTCAATGTCTGAAGAACAGAAACACTCGCTGGTCCTGATTGAATACCTGCGCCGCTTCCGTCCCGACCTGGTGCCAAGCGAGCAGGAATTGCACGCCGTGCGCTTCGATTTCGACCCCGCACCAACCCTGGAAACCCTGATGCTGCATTTCTGCGGCGAGATCCGCCTCAACCACTGGTATCGCCGCGCAGCTCAATGGCATACCGAGCCGGTGATCCGCAAAATCTATGATCTGATCTCGCGTGACGAAGCACGCCACGGCGGCGCCTATTTGCGCTATATGAAGAAAGCGATCGAACGAAGCGGCGACCTCGCAAGGACGGCGTTCGCCAAAGTCGGCGTGTTGATGGCATCGAGCGGCCGCAGCCGCAAGCCGCTGCATCCGACCAATCTGCATGTGAACACGGCTCTCTTTCCCAACGACACCGTGCAAAGCCGGCTGCCCGATCCGTCATGGCTGGAACACTGGCTGGACTCGCAGATAAACTTCGATCGCGAATGGGAAGCCAAGGTCGTCAGGATGATCCTGCACAATCTGTCGAGCCTGTTCGAATTGCCGATCAAAACGGTTCACGACCTCTCCCGTTACCGAAAGCGATTATCCGCGCCGGCCGCGCATTCAGTCCGATCAAATTAAGCAAGCGACTGGCGTCCAAATCCAAGCCTGGCTGAAAATCAGCGACCTTAGCAGTTACGCGAAAAGCAGGCGATCAGACTCTACGACATCTGTGACTGCATGTAATTCTGGATGCCGACCTTCTGAATAAGGTCGATCTGGGTTTCCAGCCAATCGATATGCTCTTCTTCACTCTCGAGAATATCTTCGAATAGCTCACGACTGATGTAATCGGCCGTAGATTCGCAATAGGAGATGCCCTCCCGCAACGTCGGATGGCCTGCCATTTCCAGCCGCAAATCGCATTTAAGGCATTCCTGCACATTTTCCCCGATCAGGATTTTGCCGATATCCTGCACATTGGGAAGACCTTCGAGAAAAAGAATGCGTTCGATCAACTTGTCGGTGTGCTTCATCTCATCGACGGATTCCTTGAACTCGTGCTCGTCCATGCCAGCGCTTTGCCTGAAGTGCGCTCGTCCTCAATTTTATCGCGCAAATCCGCGACGCTTTTCTTGGCCCGCTGCGCGGCGATATCGCGCTTTAACTGTTCGACAACCTCGGCAAAGGGCTTTACAGCTTCAGGTGTCACCTTCGCCGCGCGTGCCAGCATGTAGCCGAACTGCCCCTTGAACGGCGCGCTGACAGCGCCCTGCGCCAGGCCAAAAGCGGCCTCCGCCAGCGCCTTGTCGAATATCTCGGCCTTCGTCATCTCGCCAATCGGCACAATCGCGGTTTTGAAAGCCTCCGCGG
>JANXPQ010000527.1 GCA_025357235.1 Betaproteobacteria bacterium | reverse complement strand
CGCGGACGCGGTGTTCTTGCAGTCGGCTTCGACCGGCCCCGGATTCTTCGTTGCATGGGCGGGCGCCCTTTCGTACGCCATGCAGATCTATTTCGACTTCTCCGGCTACTCGGACATGGCGATCGGGATCTCCTACATGTTCGGCGTGCGATTACCCCTGAATTTCAACTCGCCGTACAAGGCGCGCAGCATCATCGATTTCTGGAGGCGGTGGCACATGACGCTCTCCCGCTTCCTGAGGGATTACCTTTATTACCCGCTGGGCGGCAATCGTCGCGGCCGCGCTCGCCGCTACCTGAACCTGCTCATCACCATGTTGCTGGGCGGCCTCTGGCATGGCGCGAACTGGACATTCGTCATATGGGGAGGGCTGCATGGCTTGTACCTGGCTCTCAACCACGCGTTCCGCTCGGCACTAAAGGTGTCGAGGCACGGTCCGCGGATCGCCGCTGCGCTCGAGACAAAGGCCGGTCGGGTAATGGGCATTGCGGTTACGTTCGTGCTCGTGGTCGTGGCCTGGGTGTACTTTCGGGCGCCAGATGTTGCGACCGCAAACGGCATTTTGCAAGGGATGCTGGGCTTAAACGGCGTCCAGCTGCCCAGCCGCTACCTGCCGCACCTGGGGGGCGTGGGGAGCGCGCTGTCAGCAATGGGCATCGAATTCGTGCCCATCGCCGGAGAAGTCTTCGGCAGCGTGCGGCAGATTCTCTTGTTGATCGTTCTGATGGCGATCGTGTTCGTGTTGCCAAACATCAATGACCTGATGCGATCCCATGAGCCAGCTATCGCGAAGCCGGAAGACGTGAACAAGGATTCCAGTTTTCCGACGTGGATACCGGGGTACGCATCGCTGATCGTCACCGCGACGTTGGGGGGAGCGGCGTTATGGGCAATCCTGAACCTCCATGAATCGCGCTTCATTTATTTCAATTTCTGAGCAGGTCGCGATGTCCCATCGACGATACGTTGCCTTGCTCCTGACGCTTCTTGCGCTTGCCGCGATTTTCATCGGGAGCAGGGACTTCGCAGGCATGGTGCGCAACTGCGGTGGGAAGGGTTATGCCGCCGATACTTTCCTCGCGGGATGCGAGGGCAACTATTTTGGGAACTACGAGCATGGCGCTTATTACTTCGAGCTCGAACCGGAAGCCGTCGCGGCGCTGAGATCGGCGACGGTCGTCGTTCTTGGCCATTCCAGGCCGATGTTCGCTTTTGGTACGCAATCCTGGCGCAAGTTTTTCAATTCCCGGGCAATCAAGTATTACCTTTTCGGATTCAGGTTCGCCGAGGGCGAGAGGTTTGCGCAATCGCTGCTGAACCGGCTGCACGTTCGCCCGAAAGTGCTGATCCTGACCGTGGACAACTATTTTTTTACCGGGTACCAGAGCGTCGAGGCGATGGGCATTGAGGCGCGTCGTTCGCACTACGTCTACAAGAAGGTGGAGCAGGTCGCACACAGGTGGGTCTGCTCTGCGTGGAGCGGGTCCGCCAGCGACGTGATTTGCCCGGACAAGAGCTCCCTGTTTCGCAGCCGATCGACCGGCGAATGGGACTTCTCGCGATTCCATGGCAAGAACGCGACGGGGCATGCATTCCAGTATGACTACTCGGTGGCGCCGGATCTGCTCGCCAGGCAACTTCAGTGGGGCGGCCGGTTCTTGGAAGGACTCGACGTGCGACCGGAATGCATAGTACTGACGACGGTGCCCTATCCGGACGCGCACTTGGGCACGACACAGGAGCTCGCCAAGCAGCTCGGCGTTCGCGCTGTGCTGCCGCACGTCGAAGGGCTCGCCACGTGGGATGATTCACATCTTTCCGCCGATAGTGCGGAAGCTTATTCGCGGGCGTTCAGCGCGGAGGTCGAAGGCGTCGTCCGAAGCTGCACGCCGAATGCCCCCGGGGACTCGAAATGAATCGCCAATCTGCCTGGAGGCCCACCAAGAAATGTGGCCGGACGCGATACGGCCGGTCGACTGTCGGATTGCGCGTGTAGCATGGGTACGTTCCGCGAACTAGGAATCGAATGTCTGCGCTTGCTCGGCATCGACCGGGCGGTGCTGCTCTCCATAACGGGGAAGGTCTGGGGCATGGCGTCGGGACTTCTGACGACCGTGCTGATTGCTCTGTATTTCTCGCCGGAACTCCAAGGGTTCTACTATACGTTCGGTTCGGTTCTCGCGATCCAGGTTTTTGCCGAGTTGGGGCTGGGGACCGTGCTGATCTCCTATGCCAGCCACGAGTGGGCGAACTTGTCCCTCGATGCGAACGGTGCGGTGACGGGCGACGCGGCCGCGCTGTCGCGGCTTCGGAGCCTCGGGCGATTTGCGCTGTCCTGGTATTTCATCGCGGGCGGGGCGGTCACCGTGCTCCTGATCTTCGGCGGATTGGCATTCTTCTCGACTCACGGGGAGACGTCCTTCGCATGGAGGGCGCCCTGGATCGCGGTATGCTTGGTTGCTGGGCTGAACCTCTGCCTGGTCCCCGCCTGGGCAATCATGGAGGGCTGCAATCGGACATCGAGCGTCTATGGCAATCGGTTGGTCCAGATGATTGTCGCCAGCACCGTCGGATGGCTCGCGATCTATTTCGGAGCCGGGTTGTGGACGTCGTGTGCCATCGGACTAACCGGCTTGGTGATCATGGCGGGGATCATCGGCTTGCGCGACCACGGATTCGTGCGATCGGTGTTCCTGGTCCAATCCGCCGGTCCCCGGTTGAACTGGAAAAAAGACATCCTGCCAATGCAATGGCGGATTGCCGTCAGTTGGGTCGGCGGCTATTTCTCCTTTTATCTTTTTATGCCCGTGCTATTTCAATATCATGGACCCGTCGTCGCGGGGCGGATGGGCATGACCTGGGCGTTTGCCAATGCACTAATGGCGATCAGTGCAGGCTGGGTGTCGCCGAAGGCGCCACGCTTCGGCATTCTGATCGCGCAAGGCAAGTACGCGGAATTGGACAGGCTGTTCTGGCGAGTGTGGGCATCGATCACCGGCGTAACGGTATTGGGAGCAATCTGCATTTGGGGGCTGATCTTCACCCTGGATTACCTGCATCATCCGTTCGCCGCGCGCCTGTTGCCGCCCGCAACGGCCGCCTGCCTCCTGGCGGCCACTGTTCTTGTCGGGTCGTCGCTGCCGTTTTCCACGTATTTGCGCGCTCACAAACAGGAACCGCTGATGGTCCTGTCCGTGGGCGGCGGAATCCTGACGGGGGCGACGGTGTGGCTCCTCGGCAAATACTTCTCCGCCGAAGGCGTAGGGATCGGGTACCTGATCTCAACCGCGGCCGTCACGCCGCTGGTGGCCCTGATATGGCACCGCAAGAGAATCGAATGGCACGGGCGCACCCCTGGGCCCAATGAAATCCACGGCGGTTGATTCCAAATCCATGGGGATAAAGTCGATCCACAGTTTGCTTGGGCCACTCGACCGGCCGTTGGTCCGATTGTTCGGGTTCCTCAAATGGTCGTTCCCGCTACTGGGTCACGTGCTTGCGTCTTCGGGCAATCGCGAAAGACGCCTCCTGGTCGTGTACGACACTTCGTCGCAGCCATTCAGCATAGGCGACATCCTCACCGCGCAAGAGGGGTCCCTCGTGCTTCGAGAGAGATATGGCGTCGACACGGTGGATTTCGCACTGGTCTATGATCCGAAGAACCCCGCCTCGAGCGACGCTGCCTTTTCCAGCATTACCGAGTCCAATGCGCTCTACCACCTGGCGTCCGTGCTCCCGGTAGCCCAGGTCAACCAGCACCTGGGTTCCCTGTTTCTCTTCAATTCCCATCAGCAACTGGCCAGGTTCATATCTGATGCTTCGGACCAATACCATGTGTGGCCGTCCGGCTGGCAATGCGCCACGCGCGATTACCTGTACTACGAAGTCTTCAACGACCTGCTCTTCGATCACTACCGGCAGCATCACGCGATTCCCCATCTAACGTGTCGCCAGCACCTGGCGGAGTGGGCGGAGCGTTTCTTCCAGGAACACGCGCGATCGCAGGTTCCCGTGACGGTGAACTTGCGCAACAACCCTGCGTTCCAGGTCCACCGGAATTCGCAGCTCGATAGCTGGTTGGGTTTGTTTGACCACTGCAGGGCGAGATACCCGGCGAAATTCATCGTGGTGTGCGCGCTCGCCGAGGTCGATCCGCGACTCCGATCACTGCCGAATGTCGTCATAGCCAAGGATCATTACACCAGCGTGGAGCAGGATCTCGCGCTGATCCACACGTCCGCCGCGCACATGGGCGCCGGGTCCGGCCCGGCATCCATGGCCTGGTTTAGCGAAAAGCCGTACCTGATGGTCAATACCGTTTACGCTCCGCAACAGTTCGCGCACGAGGGAATGATTCTCCAGGTCGAAGAGAACATCCAGAGGTTCTGGTTCGCCAATCCGTCGCAGCGCATCGCCGGGGGTGCGGAGACGGTTGACCTGCTTGTCGATGAGTTCACGCGGATCTGGAACGAGGTGTATATCAATCGCTGGCAGTCCGCGGAAGCCGCCGATTCTGCGCCGCA
>JANXPQ010000488.1 GCA_025357235.1 Betaproteobacteria bacterium | reverse complement strand
GATCCCGCTGGCTCTGGCCTTGTGTATCTCGGCAGGTTTCGTGTTATCGGTCAGATAAAGCGTCATCAGGGGTTCGAAACTGCTCCCCGACGGCAGAGCCGAGATTATTCGGTCGCGGTATGCCCCCGCGGCCTCGACCGTCGTCACCGGCGGCCTCAGATTCGGCATAACGATCGCGCGTGCAAAGCGCCGCGCAGAATCCACCAGAACCGACTTCAGCGCTTCGCCATCACGAAGATGGAGATGCCAGTCGTCGGGCATGGTCAGGGTTATACGATCCATATGAATACGCGCTCAGGATAAAAATATTCTTCGCCAGTCATTGCTTTTCGCCGCTGCCGTCTTTTTTGAGTTTCAGCGCTTTTTCGTATAGCGCATTTTTCTTGATTCCCGTAATTTCCGCGGCAAGTCCGACCGCCTGCTTCAACGGCAATTCTTCGAGAAGAATCCCTAGCACGCGCTGCGGGTCGGATTCACCCTGCGCATCGGCTTCCGGGCCGCCCTCCACCAGAAGCACGAATTCGCCACGCCGATGGTTTTCGTTCTGCTCGAGCCAGGCCACCGCCTCATCGAGGCGGCACACATGGACTTGCTCGAACAGCTTGGTCAACTCGCGCGCAATGCCGATGCGGCGATCGCCACCGAACACGGCGGCAATGCTCGCAACGCACTCGACTATGCGATGCGGCGCCTCGTAGAACACCTGAAGCTCGCGTTGAGCCTTCAGGTCGGCAAGTTTTTTCTCGCGATCACCTTTGCGGGCGGGAAGAAAGCCGTGAAAACAAAATGACCCGGATTGCAATCCCGCCGCGGCTATCGCTGTCGTGATCGCACTGGCGCCGGGAATTGAAACCACGCGAAATCCGGCTGCCCTCGCCTGCGCAACAATGATTGCGCCAGGATCGCTGATGGCCGGGGTACCCGCATCCGATATCAGCGCCACGGACTTTCCCTGCGACAGCAGTGCCACCAGTCGTTGTGCAGCCTCGCGCTCGTTGTGCTCATGCGCGGATATCAGATCCACCTGTATGCCGAAATGGGCCAGCAGCTTGCGCGAAACACGAGTATCTTCCGCGGCGATCGCGTCCACCGACTTCAGCGTATCGAGAGCGCGCAGAGTAATGTCCCGAAGATTCCCGATCGGCGTGGCCACCACATATAATGTCGGCTCGGCCATTTCCGTGCTTTCGCTATGCAAATTCGCCCGACCTTTTCTTTATTGGTGCGGTCATTACTATACTGGGCGCTCCTTGCCTTAGCCACCGGCTTCGCAGCGGCGGAAGACACCGCCGACAAGGTGCCGGTCAGCGAACCGCATATCGCGGTAATACTGCCGTTGCAGTCCAGTTCCTATGGCAAACATGCCGATTCGGTGCGGCTGGGCATACTGAACGCCGCTGGCAACGGGCAACCCGGCAGTCTGAAGGTCAGGGTTTACGGGACCAGCGAAGATCCGCAGCAGATCCTTGCCGCCTATCAGCGTGCCACATCGATGGGAGCGCGCGCGGTCATCGGTCCCCTGACTCGAAACGCGGTGACGTCGTTGGCGCAAAGCGGCATCGTGAGCGTGCCGACACTGGCGCTGAATATTCCGGAGGGAGATATCCCGCTCCCGCGCGACCTTTATGTGTACGGCCTTCAAATCGAAGCCGAAGCTCGCCAGATGGCGCAGTTCGCGCTGCGCCATGGCGGTACCAAGGCCTTCATCATTGCAGGAGACACATCCCTGGGAGGCCGCACAGCGCAGGCATTCTCCGAGGAATGGAAAAAGCTCGGCGCGGAAATCACCGGACAATTCAGTTACACGACCGATTCGGCGATGCTCGCCAGATTGCGCGAGCAGGTTGCGAACTCGAAAGCGGATATCGTATTCATGTCGCTCGACGCGGCGCGGGCGCGATTCATACGCTCTTATCTCGGCGCATCCGCTCCGATCTATGCAACCTCGATGGTTTTCACATCGAATACGGACGCGCTGGCGAATTACGACCTCGACGGCGTGCGTTTTCTCGACATGCCCTGGCTGCTGCAGCCGGATCACCCGGCGGTCATCAGTTATTCGCGTCCGGACGCACAGCGCGCAGGGCTCGATCAGGAACGCCTTTATGCACTGGGGATCGATGCCTATCGCCTTGTCCAGGAGTTGCTGCGTCCTTACGAAAACATGGAGTCGCTGGACGGCGTAACCGGAACGATCACCCTGAACAATGCCCATCAATTCATCCGCACGCTGGTTCCAGCGCAGTTTTCCCAGGGAAGCGCCAAGGTGCTGGAAGGACCGCAGGCTCGATGAGCGAGCGCGGTGCACTGGCCGAAGAGGCGGCCGCCGAATTTCTGGCCGGGCGCGGACTCAGGTTGCTGGAGCGCAACTACCGCTGCCGCTTCGGCGAAATCGATCTGATCATGAGCGACGGGCGCACGCTGGTTTTCGTCGAAGTGCGCTATCGACGAAACAAATCCTTCGGTGGGGCGGTCGAAAGCATAACCGGCGCCAAGCGCGAGAAGCTGTTGCGCGCCGCCAGGCACTACATGGCCGCGAGAAGGGAGTTTCCGGCATGCCGCTTCGATGCCGTGTTGCTTACCGGCGACACGCAAGAACTCGAATGGATCGAAAATGCATTCGGCGAATAAGCAATTCCAGGGCGAAACCGTCCAGGCCTTTGTGCAATAATCCGCCCGTTGCGTATATAACCGTTTACCGATGGATCTCATCAGCCGTATCAGCCAGCATTTCACCGACAGCGCCCAACTCAAGCTGCAAGCAATGGAGTTGCTGGCAGGGCCGCTGGCCAGCGCTTCCGAACGCATGGTCCAGTGCCTCATGAAGGAAGGCAAAATCCTGTCTTGCGGCAACGGCGGATCTGCGGCGGACGCACAGCACTTTTCCGCGGAACTGCTGAACCGTTTCGAGAAGGAACGTCCGCCGCTCGCGGCGATGGCCCTGAGCACCGACACTTCCACCATTACGTCGATTGCCAACGATTACAACTACAACGAAATATTCTCCAAGCAGATACGCGCCCTAGGTCATCCCGGCGATATCCTGCTGGCAATATCGACCAGCGGCAATTCGGCAAACGTGATGGAAGCCATACACGCCGCGCACGACTGTCAGATGGACGTGGTTGCATTGACCGGAAGGAAAGGCGGCAAAATCACTGACTTGCTCGGCCCCAACGATGTGCATATCTGCGTGCCCGCGGAGCGAACCGCGCGAATACAGGAAGTACATCTGCTATGCCTGCATTGCATGTGCGATGCAATCGATTGCCTGTTGCTAGGAGTGGAATGAATGAAATCGACTAGTCGTCTCGCAGTTCTGCTCGTTGTCATTGCCCCTTTGCTTCAATCCTGCATTCCATTGCTGGTTGGGGCAGGCGTGGGCGCCGGCGTCATGGTGGCGGAGGATCGGCGCACCGGCGGCACGGTGCTCGAAGATCAGACCATCGAAATCAAAGCCACGAATCGCATAACGGAGAAGTACGGGGATAAGGTGAACATCAGCGTGACCAGCTACAACCGCTTCGTGCTGCTGACCGGACAGGCCCCGACCGACGAGATAAAGCAGGACGTGTCGGTCCTCGTTCTCGAGGTACCGAGTGTGCGCAATGTGCAGAATGAAATCGTTGTCAGCGGAATCAGCTCGACGACCTCCCACGCCACTGACGCCCTGCTGACCAGCCGGGTCAAAGGCCGGCTTGCGCAAAACAAGGAGGTGGGTGCCGCCCATGTCAAAGTCGTCTCGGAAAACGGCTCGGTATTCCTCATGGGCCTGGTAACGCGCGCGGAAGCCGAAACCGCGTCGCAGACTGCTGCCACGACGAGCGGAGCGCAGCGGGTCATCAAGGTCTTCGAGTATCTCGACTGATTGACGAATCGTGGCCGGAAAAAAGCCCCTGTCGGGGCTTTTTACATTTCCGGTCCGCCAGAATCCGGAAGATCACTACTTCCCGACCGCTGCGTAGATCTCCAGCGTTCGTTTGCGCGCTACTGCGTGATCCACCAACGGTGCCGGATAGTCATTGCCGATCTCGACGCCCGCTGCGCGCTGTTCGTCGACCGTCATGTTCCACGGCTGGTGGATGAATTTCTCGTCGACGCCGGCAAGCTCCGGCAGATACATGCGGATGAACCGCCCCTGGGCATCGAAGGTCTGCGACTGCGTTACCGGGTTGAAAATACGAAACCAGGGTTGTGCGTCGCAGCCCGTGGAGGCCGACCACTGCCATCCCCCGTTGTTGGCGGCAAGATCGAAATCATTGAGCTTCCGGGCAAAGTAGGCCTCACCCCAGCGCCAGTCCACGTGCAGGTCCTTGACCAGGAACGAGGCCGCCACCATACGCAGCCGGTTGTGCATGTAACCCGTCTCATTGAGCTGACGCATGGCCGCGTCGACGAGAGGGAAACCCGTGCGCCCTTCACACCACGCGGCGAAATGCGCCTTCGGGTTCGGGAAGCGCAGCGCCTCAAAATCCGGTTTGAACGCATGCCCTGCGACATGCGGAAAATGGTGGAGGATGCCGAAATAGAAATCGCGCCACACCAGTTCCGAGAGCCAGGTATCGGCGCCAGCAGTTTGAGCCGATGCGGCCGTGCGCACCAATTCCCGGATGGACAGCGTGCCGAAGCGCAGATGCACCGACAGATATGACACGCCGCGAATGCCGGGATAATTTCGCCTTTCGCCGTATCCGTCGATTCGCCCGAGGAAATCCTGGAACATCTGGCGCGCACCGGTCATTCCCGTCGGCAGTTTCATCTGCCTGAGATTGGTCGGTCTGAAGCCGATCTGTTCCAGGGAAGGAAGCTGGAGCGGTCGTTTACGCACGAGTGCATCACGATAGGCGTCGACGGGATATGCCTTGCAGTAAAACGGATCGAGCTTCGCCAGCCATGCCCTCTTGTAAGGCGTAAAAACCGTGTACGGCCGGCTGGCCTGGGTAAGCACTTCGTCCTTTTCGAAAATGACGTGATCCTTGTAGCTGTGCAGAACGCAACCTCGCTGCCCGAGGCTGCCTGCGACCTCGGCATCGCGCTCCTTCGCAATCGGCTCGTAATCGTGATTTGCATAAACCGCCTGCGCACCGAGTTTTTCGGCCAGTGCGGGAATCACCTCGCGTGCGCGACCGGCCAGTACCTGCAGCCCACCCCCCATTTCCTCGAGCGACTGCGCCAGCTCCTTTACGCTGAGCCAGATGAATTCGACGCGCCGATCCTGACGGTCCTCGAGCAAGTCGAGAATCTCGGTATCGAAGACGAAAACGCAATGGACCTGCTTCGCATCTTTGAGCGCGTGGTGGAGCGCAGCATGGTCATGATTGCGCAAGTCCCGCCGAAACCAGACCAGCGCGGTTTCATAGCGCTTCACCACAGGGCAGGCCTCGCCCGGTGACGCGCAGGGGATGCAGCGAAACTGAGCCGCCAGGCACTGCATCCCGAACTTGGATTTGTCATGGCCAAAAGGAAGAATCCATTGTCAGGGACTGCATCATCTGCCGTTAGTCAACTATTCTGGCGTGGACGTTACCGCCGATCAATCGAATATCGGCGCGGTCCAATGAAGCCGGCTGCCCGTTCCGTCATGGCCGGAACACTGGCTGGACTCGCAGATCAGTGATGATCCCGCGCAATCCGTCGAGCCTGTTCGAATTGCCGATCGATACGGTCAGGACCTCTCCCGCTACCGCAGGCAACTGACCAGGCGGCCGCATAACGGGGATTCTGCGCACGACGCATCGACGCCTGTATCATGGCGACCAGCGCCATGAACCAGATTCCCGCCTTCGAAAACAAGATCGTCCCGCCCGAGGAATTATCCGGCCGGTTGCGTTCGCAGATTCGGCCCCTGGTCTTTACCAATGGCGTCTTTGACGTGTTGCATCGCGGCCACGTCACTTATCTGGCGCAATCCCGGGCACTCGGCGCAAACCTGATCGTCGCACTGAATTCGGATTCGTCGGTCAAACGCCTCGGCAAGGGCGCCGACCGCCCGGTCAATCCGCTTGATGACCGCATGGCGGTGCTGGCGGCGCTGGAAAGCGTGAGCCTCGTAACCTGGTTCGAAGAAGATACGCCGCTCTCCCGCATCCTGACGTGCCGGCCGGACGTATTGGTAAAAGGGGGGGATTGGCCGGTGGACCAGATTGTCGGAGCGCGCGAAGTAATGGGCTGGGGCGGGACGGTGAAATCGATTCCGTTCCAGTTCGAGCGCTCCACCACGACACTGCTGTCCCGCATTCGAAAATCCTGATTTTCCCGTAAGGAACCTTCATGCCCGTCCGATTCAAATTCTTGCGTGATACCTGGCACCTGACCAAGCCGTACTGGACATCGGAAGAACGCTTCATGGCGTGGCTTCTGCTCGGTGCGGTCATTGTTCTGACGCTCGCCATGGTCTACATGAATGTGCAGTTCAATTACTGGAACAATGATTTCTACAACGCGTTGCAGGAAAAGGACAAGGCTTCTTTCTGGCGGCTGATGGGGCGCTTCACCGTCCTGGCGACCATCTACATCGCGATGGCCGTGTATGCGTTTTACCTGAACCAGATGCTGCAGATCCTCTGGCGGCGCTGGCTGACGGACAGCTATCTCAACCAGTGGCTGAGCGACCGCGCCTACTACCGGCTGCAGCTGAGCGGGAATCCTGCGGACAACCCGGACCAGCGCATCGCGGAAGACCTGAAGATCTTTGTCGAGCAGTCGCTGGATCTTGCGCTCGGCTTCCTCAACGCAGTGGTCACGCTGGGTTCGTTCGTCGGCATTCTGTGGGGCCTGTCGGGACCGGCCGAGATCCCCTACAACGGCGGCCAGATCGTCATTCCCGGTTACATGGTCTGGGCAGCCCTGCTCTATGCCATCGTTGGCACCTGGCTGACGCACAAGATCGGCAAGAAGCTGATCGGGCTGAGTTTCAATCAGCAGCGCTTCGAGGCGGACTTCCGTTTTGGATTGGTCAGGTTCCGTGAGAATACCGAAGGCGTCGCGCTTTACAGCGGCGAGCAGGACGAGCTGCGCAGCTTCCGCACGCAGTTCGGCAGCGTCGTGGACAACTGGTGGCAGATCATGAAGCGCCAGAAAACCCTCAATACCTTCACCATCGGTTACAACCAGGCTGCCATCATTTTTCCGTTCCTCGTCGCGGGCAACCGCTATTTTGCAGGGACCCTCCAGCTCGGCGGGCTGATGCAGATTTCCAGCGCATTCGGGCACGTGCAAGGATCGCTGTCCTGGTTCATCGGTGCGTACAGCACGTTCGCGACCTGGAAAGCCACGGTCGAGGGGGGTGGGGGTGTTGC
>JANXPQ010000482.1 GCA_025357235.1 Betaproteobacteria bacterium | reverse complement strand
TATTTCAGGCTGGAAGGTTTCTACACCCTGGGCGGAACCACGCTCTACGCCACCGACGGATCGGATCTGTACGGCGGCTGGTGTTTCAATCTCACCTCCGGAACGCCGCAGAGGATCGACTCCATGGCTGTGGAGTCCGATCTGGCGCACGAACTCGAACAGATGCAGGACGCTTTCGCCGCCGAGTGGCTGGTGTTCGAGGCGGACCGCGATGCGGACCGCGAGGCCCAGGCCTATCGTGATGCCGAACTGTCCCAGGGGCGGGTCAATATCCGTTTCGCAAAACTGAACAAGCTGGAAAAAAAAGATGCGCTGTGGCGGTACTTCTCGCGCGACTTCGAGTCTGCAGTGGCCGATTTTCTCGGCCGGCGCTGGCCGCTGGACTACGGAAGAACCTGACCGGCGGGTTTGACTTCGACCCCACCCATCCATGCCCGTCGTCAACGCCACCGTCGCCGCCGTTTTCGAACAGATCGCGGATCTGCTCGACATAGAGGGTGCCAATCCTTTCCGCATCCGGGCCTACCGCAACGCGGCCCGCACCATCGGCGGGCTGGGTACCGACGTCGGGACTTTGCTGAAACGCGGCGAAGACCTGCGCGAACTGCCGGGCATCGGGGATGACCTCGCCGCCAAGACCCGGGAGATCGTGGAAACCGGCAAATCCGCGTTTCTCGACCGGTTGCAGAAGCAGGTGCCGCCCGCCGTCGCGGAATTGCTCCGCATTCCCGGACTGGGTCCCAAGCGCGTGCGCACGCTCTACCACGATCTCGACGTGCAGAGCCTCGAACAGTTGCTGCGCGCGGCGCGCGACGGGCGCATCCACGAGCTCCCGGGTTTCGGAGCGAAGACCGAGAGCCGCATCGTCGAGGCGGTTCAGGCGCAACTGTCCAAGGTCCGGCGCTTCAAGCTGGCGGTGGCGGCCCAGCATGCCGAGCCGTTGCTCGCTTACCTGAAGGCCTCGCCGGATGTGGTCGACGTGGTGATCGCGGGCAGCTTCCGCCGCATGTGCGAAACCGTCGGCGACCTCGACATCCTGGCGACGGCGCAGCCGTCGGCGAAGGTGATGGAGCGCTTCGTGCGATACGAAGAAGTGCGGGAAGTATTGAGCCACGGCGCGACCCGCGGCAGCGTCGTGCTCAAGTCCGGCCTGCAGGTCGATCTTCGCGTGGTGGCACCGGAATGCTTCGGCGCAGCGCTGCACTATTTCACCGGTTCAAAGGCGCATAACATCTCCATCCGCAGGCTGGCGCAGGCGCGTGGCCTGAAGCTCAACGAATACGGCGTCTTTCGCGGCGCGCGACGCATTGCCGGAGAAACGGAACAGTCGGTCTACGCCAGCGTCGGCCTGCCTTATATCGAGCCCGAGTTGCGCGAAGACCACGGCGAGATCGAGGCGGCGCGGACCGGACGGCTGCCCAACCTGGTGGAAACGGCCGATCTCAAGGGGGATTTGCATGCGCATTCCAAGGCAAGCGACGGCCACGACAGCATCCGCGACATGGCGCTTGCCGCAAAGGCACGCGGACTTTCCTATATGGCGATTACCGAACACTCGCGACGGCTGACGGTGGCGCACGGTCTCGACCCGGTGCGGCTGGCCAGGCAGATCGACGAAATCGATTTGCTGAACCGCGAACTGGCGGGCCTGACTGTGCTGAAAGGCATCGAGGTGGACATCCTGGAGGACGGCATGCTCGACCTGCCCGATTCGATCCTGTCGCGCCTCGACGTCGTGGTTGCGGCCGTGCACAGCAAATTCGGCCTGTCGTGCGCGCGGCAGACCGAGCGCATCCTCAAGGCAATGGACAATCCCCACGTGTCCCTGCTCGCGCATCCGACCGGGCGCCTGATCGACGAGCGCGAACCTTATGACGTGGATATGCCGCGCGTCATCCGCAAGGCGCGCGCGGCCCGCTGCCATCTGGAGCTCAACGCCCATCCCGAGCGCCTGGACCTGCTCGACAGCTACTGCCGCATGGCGAGGGAGGAGGGCGTACTGGTGTCGGTGAACTCCGACGCGCACAGCGTGCACGAATTCGACAACCTGCGATTCGGAGTGGGGCAAGCGCGCCGCGGCTGGCTGGAGAAGAAGGACGTTCTCAATACCCGGACGCTGAAGGAAGTCCGCAAGCTCCTCAGGCGGCCGGGTTGACCGCTACATGTCCAGGCCTTCAGGCCGGGGCGCAGCGTTCTTCTGCGGAATTTCGGCGGCCATGCAGTCCGTGGTCAGGATCAGCCCGGCTACGGATGCGGCATTCTGCAGCGCGATACGGGTCACTTTGGTCGGATCGATCACGCCCATTTCCACCAGGTCGCCGTACTGTTCCGTGGCGGCGTTGTAGCCGTAACTGCCGCTGCCTTCCGCGACTGTGTTCAACACCACGGAAGGCTCCGCCCCGGTATTGGCGACGATCTGCCGCAGCGGTTCTTCCAGCGAACGCAGCACGATCTGGATGCCCGCGGTCTGGTCGTCGTTTGCGCCTTTGAGGCCGGACAGCGCCCCGCTGACCCGGACCAGCGCGACCCCGCCCCCGGGGACAATGCCTTCCTCGACGGCGGCACGGGTGGCGTGCAGCGCATCCTCGACGCGAACCTTGCGTTCCTTCATCTCGGATTCGGTTGCACCGCCCACCTTGATGACGGCCCCGCCGCCGGCGAGCTTGGCGGCGCGTTCCTCGAGTTTCTCGCGATCGTAGTCGCTGGTGGCCTTCTCCGCCTCGGCGCGGATGCGCGCGATGCGCTCGTCGATGGCCTTGGGATCGCCGGTTCCGTGGATCAGCGTGGTGTTCTCCTTGTCCACTTCGATGCGCTTGACCCGGCCCAGATCGGCAAGCTTCGTGTTTTCGAGCTTCACACCGAGTTCCTCGGCGACCACCGTGCCGCCGGTCAGGGCGGCGATATCCTCGAGCATGGCCCGGCGGCGTTCGCCGAAACCCGGCGCTTTCACCGCGCAGGTCTTGATGACACCGCGCATGGTGTTGACCACCAGTGTCGCCAGCGCTTCGCCTTCCACGTCCTCGGCCACGATCAGCAGGGGTTTGCCCGCGCGCGTGATTTCCTCGAGGATGGGCAGCAATTCCTTGACCGCGGAAATCTTCTTGTCGTGGATCAGCACGTAGGCGTCCTCCAGGATCGCCGCCTGGCGCTCGGGAGCGTTGATGAAGTAAGGCGAAAGATAGCCGCGGTCGAACTGCATGCCTTCCACGACCTCGAGTTCGTTGGCGAGGCCGGATCCGTCCTCTACGGTGATCACGCCCTTCTTGCCGACCTTTTCCATCGCCTGCGACACGATGTCGCCGACGGAGCGCTCGTTGTTCGCCGATATGCTGCCCACCTGCGCAATCTCGGTCGTCGTCGAGCAGGGGCGGGACAGTCGCTTCAGTTCGGCCACCGCGGCGGTCACGGCCTGGTCGATGCCGCGGCGCAGGTCCATGGGATTCATTCCCGCCGCCACGAATTTCATGCCTTCGTTGACGATCGCCTGCGCCAGCACGGTCGCGGTCGTGGTGCCGTCGCCGGCCACTTCCGAGGTCTTGGCGGCGACTTCGCGGACCAGCTGCGCGCCCATGTTTTCGAAAGGGTCGGCCAGCTCGATGGCCTTTGCCACCACGACGCCCGAGTTGGCGATCAGCGGCGGGCCGTAACTTTGCTGCAACAGGACGTTGCGGCCCTTGGGTCCGAGGGTCACTTTGACGGCATTGGCCAGCGTATTGACCCCAATGCGGACTTTTTCATGGGCGGCGTGATGAAAAAGCAATTCCTTGGCAGGCATGGTGGCGGACCCTCCGGTTCAGTGGTCGGTGAC
>JANXPQ010000468.1 GCA_025357235.1 Betaproteobacteria bacterium | reverse complement strand
CATCAGAATGTTTCATTCATGACAGTCGATATCCAACAGCTGGCACTCAAGGAGAAGTTCGACGCTGTCGTCGGGCGTTTCATCCTAATGTATTTAAATGAACCACTTGATGCTCTTCGGGCGTTGATAGAATGCTTGCGCCCTGGTGGGATCGTGGCGTTTCAAGAGTGCGATTGGACGCAGGGCCCCTACGCCGTGCCGCCGTCACCGCTTCTCGATCAGGTCTGGCATTGGATATCGAGTGGGTTTCGACTTTCAGGGGCGGACATGGAGATGGGGCTGAAGCTACATCGCTTATTCGATGAGGTCGGGCTATGCAATCCTGAGTTACATGGCGACAGGTTCATTGGGGCGGGAGCGGATTGGAACGGATACGAACATATCGCGAGCATGCTAAAGAGTCTTTTGCCGTTCCTTGATTCGCACGGAATATTGCGCGCTGATGAAGTGAAGGTTGACTCGGTGGCCGACAGGCTGCGCGAGGACATAGTGTGCAAGCGGGGCGTACTCGTCTACTATACCCTCGTTCGTGGCTGGGCTCGAAAGCCAGAATGCGACAAGGCGATCGGTGCGATCGGCGGGAGATAGGTCGGCCGCAGACGAGTAGGTCACGGCCAAACTGGGAATTGTTCATCCGCAATCTCCGCCCCGCTTGAGTTGACGGACCCGGACAGGTCCGAGACCGGACATTCGCACGGTCTGCCTAGCCGTCAGCTGTGGGTCGGAAGCGGACGGTCAAGCTAGCGCAATAGCTTCGATCCAGTGCCCAGATCCATCCTGTCCGGCGCGTCAAAATGTAGCAAACTCATACAAATCCTTACCCGTTTTTTGGGGGTACAATTGGGGGTATGTCTGCAATCCACATCGAGTGCCAACGTTAGCAATCAGCGCGTTAGCTAAGAAGTTTGCGTTCTCTTCTCGCACCAGATCGAATCCCTCGTAATTCCTTTCCTCGCATTGCTCACCTGCGCTGCCCGCTATGCCCGTTCGAACGGATGGCGTAGGACGATGGTTTCATCGCGATCCGGGCCGGTGGAAATCATGTCCACTGGCACACCGCAGGCCTGCTCGATGCGTTTGAGATAATTGCGCGCATTCGCAGGCAAGTCCTCAAGGCGCGTAATCCCGACCGTGCTCTGCGTCCATCCCGGAATTTCCTCGTAAATCGGCTCGCAGCCGGCCGATGCATCGGCTCCGGAAGGAAGGATGTCGATGCGTTCGCCGCCGAGGTTATAGCCGACGCCGACTTGCAACGCCTCCACGCCATCGAGCACGTCCAGCTTGGTTATGCACAAACCGGATACGCCGTTGATCTGTACTGAACGCTTGAGCGCTGCCGCATCGAACCAGCCGCAGCGTCGCGGCCGCCCGGTCACCGAGCCGAATTCCTTGCCGCGTGTGCGCAACTGCTCTCCGATATCGTCATCCAGTTCAGTCGGAAACGGTCCCGATCCGACTCGCGTCGTATACGCCTTGGTGATGCCGAGCACGTAGTGCAGCATCTGCGGCCCGACGCCGGCACCCGCCGCCGCCGCGCCGGCGACGCAATTGCTCGAAGTCACGTACGGATACGTTCCATGATCGATGTCGAGCAGCGTTCCCTGCGCACCTTCGAACAACAGGTTCTTGCCGGCGCGGTGTGCATCGTAAAGCGCGCGCGGCACGTCGGCAATCATCGGCGCAAGCTGCTCGCGCAACGCGAGCGTCTCGTCGTGCGTCTTCTGGAAATCGACCGGCTTTGCCTTCAGGTAGTGTTCCAGAACGAAGTTATGAAAATCGAGCACTTCGCGCAACTTTTCCTCGAATCGGCCCGGAACGAACAGATCCTGCAGGCGGATGGCGCGGCGCGCGACCTTGTCCTCGTAGGCGGGCCCGATGCCGCGACCCGTCGTACCGATTTTTTCGGCCCCCTTGGCGACCTCGCGTGCCTGATCGATCGCCACGTGATACGCGAGAATAAGCGGACAGGCATCGCTGATCTTCAGCCGCGAGCGCACGTCGACGCCGACCGCCTCCAGTTCGGCGATCTCGTGCAGCAGCGCGGTCGGCGACAACACCACGCCGTTGCCGATGTAGCAATTGACGCCTTCGCGCAGGACGCCGGATGGAATCAGCCGCAGGATGTGCTTGCGCCCGCCGATGACGAGCGTGTGTCCCGCGTTATGTCCGCCCTGGAAACGGACCACGCCCTGGGCGTGATCGGTCAGCCAGTCGACTACCTTGCCTTTGCCTTCGTCACCCCACTGGGTGCCGATGACGACTACGTTGCTTGCCATCAAGACCTCTGGTTGTTCTTCGTTTACTTCCGGTTTGGTTGACCGGAGCCGAACGGCTGCAGCTTCCAGGCGCCATCGATCGCGACCAGTTGCTGCGAGCAATCCAGTTCCGCGCGGTTTGCCTCATGGCCCGGCAGATCCGACACTACGATTACGCCGCCCGCGCGCAATCTGGCGATTTCCGCCTGCAGGCCGGCATCGGCCGGCCGATAGGGCGCGAGTACGCGCAATGGCCGGGCTTCTTCGTTGGCCATCTGCGCTAGTTCACGCAAGTCCATCGTGAAACCGGTTGCCGGACGGGCGCGGCCGAATGCGCGGCCGACTTCATCATAACGCCCGCCGCGCGCGATCGCTTCCGGCCGATTGCCAGCGTAGGCCGCGAACACCACACCGCTGTGATAGTGGTATCCACGCAATTCGGCGAGATCGAAACATAGTTCTTTCACGTCACCGTTCAACTCCCCGCCGATCCGGGCGAGCGCATCGAGACAAGACGCCAGTTCGGGATAGTCCGGCAGGCGCGCACGCGCCGTCGCCAGCACCTCCGGCCCGCCATAGAGCTCGGGCAGCAACAGCAGCGCTTCGCGCGTTACCGCATCGAGTCCATCCGTTAGTTCGCGCAATGCGGGGACGTCCTTGGCCTGCAGCACCTGGAACAGGTCCGCCTCCTGTTGCGCAGTCACGCCGGCACGGGTGATCAGTGCGCGGAAAACCGACACATGACCGATGTCGAGGTGGATGCCGTTCACCCCCGTCGCCTGCAGTGCACGCAGCATCAGGGTCTGGATTTCGATATCGCTTTCCAAACCGGCGTGACCATAAATTTCCGCACCGATCTGCATCGGCTCGCGGGTACGCAACAGGCCGGAAGGCTGCGTGTGCAGCACCGTGCCCGCGTAACACAACCGGGTGACGCCCTTGCGATTGAGCAGATGCGCGTCGATACGCGCCACCTGCGGCGTGATGTCCGCACGCAAGCCAAGCAATCGTCCGGACAACTGGTCCACCAGTTTGAAGGTTTTCAGATCGAGGTCGTGTCCGGTACCGGTCAGCAAAGACTCGAGATACTCCAGCATCGGGGGCACGACCAGCTCGTAGCCGTGGGCGAAGAACAAATCGAGGATGCGGCGGCGCAGCCGCTCCACTCTCGCCGCCTCGCCAGGCAGGAGATCCTCGATGTATTCGGGAAGCAGCCATTTCTGCATGATCATTCGACACGGCAAACCAACCCGTGCACGGCGCTACGGTTCAAAATGTACGGTTCAAAAGGTTATGTTGGGCTATTTCGTCAGGAAAAGCAGCAGCAGTCCGCCCAGCATCGAGGACAGGCCCACGAAACGGATCTGGCCATCGGACATTTCGGTCAGCCGGCGGAAGGCGTCGCGCCAGACCGTGGGCAGCAGAAACGGGAGGAGGCCTTCGATGACCAGCATCAGCGCGACTGCAGTCATCAGGGTATTCGTATAGGCTTCCATCGTCCCCTTCCCCACCGCGCGCAAGCGGCAATACACCCGTTACACCGCTGACTATTTTGCGCGCCCCGCCGGGTTCTTCAGGTACTTGAAGAATTCGGAATTCGGCTCGAGGATCAGCAAGTCACCTTTGTTCTTGAAGCTTTGCCGGTAGGCCTCGAGGCTGCGATAGAACGCGTAGAACTCTGGATTGCGCTCGAAGGCGCGCGCGTAGATGGCGGAAGCCTTGGCGTCGCCGTCACCCTTGAGCCGTTGCGCATCGCGGTAGGCCTGGGCCACCACCACCTGGCGCTGCTTGTCGGCATCGGCACGGATTTTCTCCGCTTCTGCAAAACCGGTCGACCGCAGTTCATTGGCCACGCGCTTGCGCTCGGCCTGCATCCTGCCGTAGACAGATTCACTGATCTCGGGCGTGAAGTCGACCCGCTTCAGACGCACATCGAGAACCTGCACACCGATTTCGCGCGCGATCTGGTCCGCCCTTTCGCGCATCAGGTCCATGATCTTTTCGCGCTCGCCCGAGACGACTTCATGGATCGTGCGCTTGCCGAATTCTTCACGCAGGCTGCCGTTGACGGCCTGTGTGAGCCGCACGCGCGCGAGACTTTCGTCTCCCTGCACGCTGACGTAGTATTGCTTGACGTCCACGATGCGCCATTTGACGAAAGAATCCACCAGGACCGGCTTGTTCTCGGACGTGACGAATTTCTGCGCCTCTTCGGCATCGAGCGTGAGGATGCGGGAGTCGAAATAACGCACGTTGTCGACCAGCGGCACCTTGAAAAACAGTCCCGGCGCCGTTTTAACGGAAACGATCTCGCCCAGCCGAAACACGATGGCGTTCTGGCGCTGATCGACGGTAAACAGGCTGAGGCTGGCCACGACCAGCGCGACAACGACCGCGATGAGCACGGTACTTACGCTGAATTTCATCGTGTCTCCCTGTCGCGACTACGGAAGGCATCACGCGATCGCGGCGAAACCTCCGCCGGCGCGGGCGCCGGCACAACCGTCTCGGTAGGAGCCTGCTTCGAGGCCGGATCAACCGGCGGAATTGCGCTCGTGCTCAATTGCATCAGCTTGTCCAGCGGCAGGTAAAGCAGGTTGCTGCCGTTCTTCTGGTCGACCACGACCTTGCTGGAGTTGGAGAGCACCTGCTGCATTGCATCCAGATAGAGACGCTGGCGGGTGACCACCGGCGCCTTGCTGTATTCAGTGACGATCTGGCTGAAACGGGATGCCTCGCCCTCGGCGTTCGCAATCACACTCTGCCGGTAGCCTTCCCCTTCCTGGAGCAGCCGCGCGGAAGTGCCTTTCGCTTTCGGCACGACGTCGTTGAAATAGGATTGCCCTTCGT
>JANXPQ010000455.1 GCA_025357235.1 Betaproteobacteria bacterium | reverse complement strand
AAGCTGGTTCATGGTGTCCACCAGCAGCCAGGCGCGGCGGTAGGACATGTCCATTTTCCGCGCGGCGGCCGAGATTGACCCGGTTTCCTGGATGGCCCGCAGCAGGTCCGCCTTGCCCGGCCCCATGGCGATCGCCTTGCGAAACATGATGCGGATCTGCGGCTTCAGATCCTGCTTGGTGGGCTTCCGGGAAGAAGATTTTGCCATGCGCAATGCCTTTCAGGACCAGCGGTCGGCGGCCGCGTCGTCTGCCGTGCGTGCATCGACCCAGCGTCCGCCTTCGGGCGTTTTTTCCTTCTTCCAGAACGGGGCACGCGTCTTCAGGTAATCCATCAAGAATTCGCAGGCCTGGAAGGCTTCGCCGCGATGCCCGCTCGCAACCACCACCAGCACGATCTGGTCCGTTGGCTTCAGCGTGCCTACGCGATGCACCACGAGCGCGTCATAGATATCCCAGCGCGCCCTCGCCTCCCCCACAATTTTTTCCAGCGCCTTTTCGGTCATGCCGGGATAGTGCTCTAGCGTCATTTCGGCAACGTCCGCGCCCTCGTTCAGGTCGCGTACCACGCCGACGAAACTCGCAATGGCGCCGATCTTCGGATTGCCGTGCCGCATGGCGGCCATTTCCGCGCCGACATCGAAATCCTCCGTCTGCACGCGCACGGCCACGTCAGCCTCCGGTGACCGGAGGAAAGTAAGCCACTTCGTCCCCGTTGGCGACCGGCGTATCGGCTGCGGCCATATCCTGATTCACGGCAATGCGAACCGGTTTGCCGGCGGCCAGTTCGCGTTCCCACGCATCCCCGCGGCTGCGCAGCCAAGCCGTCAGCCCGGCGACATTCTGCACGTGGCCCGGCAATTCGACCCGCTCGCGATCACGGCCGAAAACCTCGCGTAGCCGGGCAAAATACAGCACCTGGATGGTAGCGATGCGGGAATCATTCGGTTTCATGGGGTCAATTATCGCCGGTTTGCCTTGCAATTGCAGCCGGTCAGGCCAGGCCAGGATGCCTGACCAGAAACTCCGCTTTAGCGACATGGTCGTCCAGGCCGAAGACAGACAAACCAAGGCCATTCAAGGCGGGCGGAACAGGGAATTAGTCGTTATTCTGTCGTGATTCGGAGTCGTGATCCGGATTATCGAGGGCTTGGGGAGTAAGACCATGCGCAAAACGACTGTCATTGCACTGCTCGGCCTGCTCTTTTCGATCGCCCTGCTCGCTACGCCGGCATTGGCGCATCATAGCTGGAGCAGCTACGACAAGAGCAAGCCGCTCAAGCTGTCGGGCACGATCACCGAGATTTCCTATGCCTATCCGCATGCCACCATCAAGCTGGATGTCGCAGGCAAGAAATGGCTGGCCATACTGGCACCGCCTTCGCGCTTGTCCGCGCGTGGACTAGGCAGCGACGACATCAAGGTCGGTGCGCAGGCCACCGTGGAAGGCTACCCGAGCCGCGAGGACGCGGCGCAGATGCGTGCGGAGCGCATCACGCTCGACGGCAAAGTCTACGAATTGCGCTGATGGCCCCGGGCGACGCACTGCTGGGAGCGCTCGAGGAAGGCAGCATCGCTTCGGCGATGCGCGATTCCTTGTGGATGTATCCGCTGGTCGAGACGATCCACATCATCGGCTTCTCCATTCTGGTGGGTGCGGTCGTGATGTTCGACCTGCGCATCCTGGGTATTTCGAAGCGCATTTCCGTCCGCCTGCTGGCACGGCATCTGCTGCCATGGTCGGTTGCTGCCCTGCTTTTGATCGTGCCCACCGGAACGTTGATGTTTGCCGCGGAGGCTACGGACCTGGTCGGCAACCGGGCCTTCGTCATCAAGATGACGCTGCTGATGCTGGCCGGTGCCAATGCTGGCGCCTTCCATCTCGGTTCGTTTCGAAATGCCGAACGGTGGGACCAGAACACGCCT
The DNA here is from genome assembly GCA_025357235.1 of Betaproteobacteria bacterium. GTDB lineage: Bacteria > Pseudomonadota > Gammaproteobacteria > Burkholderiales > JACQAP01 > JACQAP01. Next base: position 467 of record JANXPQ010000455.1, on the reverse strand, counting down.
GTCCCGACCGGTGCCAAGCTGCATGCCCTGGCGTCCATGCTGATCTGGGCCGGGGTCATTACCTGCGGGCGGATGATCGCCTATTTATAGCCGTTGTTGTCAACGCACAGCCGGCTTTGCGTCCGGTTCGCGTGTGCTCTACCGGCCGCGGGTTCATGTCCCGCGGCCGGTTTACCTCACATTCAGGCGGAAACGCCCAGAATGACGTGGCTTGCCTTGATGAGTGCTGTGGCTTGCTTGCCGGGAGCGAGTTGCAGTTCGGACACGGCTTCGTTGGTGACGACCGCCGAGATCACGGTACCGCCCGGCAGCTTCAGCGAGACTTCGCTGTTGACCGCACCTTTGGTCACCTGCGTCACCTGGCCAGCGAACTGGTTGCGGGCGCTGAAGCGATAGTTGCCGGCGTCGGTCAACAGGATCACCAGCGGCGCCTTGACCAGGCCCACCGCTTTTTTGCCCTTTGCCAG
>JANXPQ010000434.1 GCA_025357235.1 Betaproteobacteria bacterium | reverse complement strand
CGGACAGGGTGTTCGGGATGTAGCCGTAGTTACACGGGTAGTGCATCGCCGTCATCATGAAGCGATCGACGAAAAGCGCGCCGGTCGCCTTGTCCACTTCGTATTTGATCGGGTCCGCATTCATCGGAATTTCGATGATTACGTTGAAGTCGTCGGGCAGGTCGCGCCCGGGGGTCACGCGGTCGAGGTTCATGTCGGTTCTTGAAGAAACAGGCTGCACAACTGTACACCGCCGGCATATCCGTGGCGACCGGAGCGCGGTAAACTGCCGCGCAGACGGCGCGAGCCCCCGGGCATGGCAACTGTTGTGTCCAGGGCTGCGACTCTCGACAGGGTGGTGCGGATGGAAAACAATCAGACCAATTCTGCATACGGCAATGAGCAGCTGCGCCGCCGGTCGTTGATCAGCGAGCTCAGGCGTTGCGACAGCCGCGACGCGGCCAAGTTGCTGATGTCCGAAGCGTAGGCGACGCCATCGAGCGGCTGCGCAACATGATCAAAACCGCATTCGTGACCTACGGTTTCGTCACGGACGAATCCGGCAAGCTGGTGGTCCTCATCACGATGCGCGACCTCCTGTTCAGCGCGCACGACAAGAAACTCGCCGCCGTCATGCTTGCCGATCCTTTCTGTCTGAATATTGAATCTGCTGACCGCATTCCTTGCCGCAGCCGCGGCCGGCATGTATGTCACCGCGACCTCACAGCATAATGCGGCGGTGCTCCAGCTCTGCCTCGCGGTCCTGCTGGCGATAGTCGTGAGCTGCGTCGTGAGCGGCATAGCCGGCGCCGTGATCCCGCTGACGCTGAAGAAATTCGGCTTCGATCCGGCCACGGCGCCGAGCATCTTCCTGACCACGGCGAAGGACGTTGCCAGCATGGGCTGTTTCTTCGGACTGGCGACGGTCCTGGTTCTGTGAGCGGTGACTGGTAACTGGTGATTGGTAATTAGTGACTAGCGAAAGCTTTTACCGAACTATTCGAACTCTAGAGATTTCCATTCTTACCAATTACCAATTACCAATTACCAATTACCAATTACCAATTACCAATTACCAATTACCAATTACCAATCACCAATCACCAATCACCAATCACCAATCACCAATCACCAATCACCCAAACCCATGACTCCCCCAGGCGCCCCGTTTACCTGCGGCCACGCGTCGTCGCCGAACTGGCGCGATGCCGCGGCGCAATGCCTGCTGCAGGCAGGCAAGGGCCCGCGCGGCGCCAATCTCGGTTTTCTCTACATTACCGATAATTTCGCCGGCGAAGTCGCCGACATCGTCACGTTCTTCCGCGCCAATACCGGCATCCTGCACTGGTCGGGCACCGTCGGCATGGGCGTCATCGCCACCGGACGGGAGTACTACGACGAGCCGGCCGTCGCGATCATGCTGTGCGCCTTCGAGGAGGGGGGCTTCCGGGTCTTTTCCGGCTTGCGCTCGCCGCCGGACCTCGAGCGCCAGTCGCCGCACCTGGGCGGGTTGCCCGCCAATTTCGCCATCGTCCATGGCGATCCGCGCAATGCCCAGTTGCCGCGCCTGATCGGCGACCTGGCGGGGTGCATGGAAAGCGGGTTCGTCGCTGGCGGGCTGACCAGTTCGCGGCGCGAAGTCGCGCAAATCGCCGACGGCGTTGCCAGGGGCGGATTGTCCGGCGTGATGTTTTCCGACGACGTCGTGGTTTCCACCCGGCTTACACAGGGCTGTTCGCCGATCGGCCCGCGGCATACCATCACCGGCAGCCAGCAGAACATCATCATCTCGCTCGACGGCCGCGCGGCGCTCGACGTATTCAAGGAAGACGTCGGCGAACCGGGCTGGAAGAATTTTTCGCAAACCGGCGGCAATGTATTCGCGGGACTGCCGATTGCGGGTTCCGACACCGGCGATTATCTGGTGCGCAACCTGGTCGGCATCGATCCGGTGCACAAGCTGGTGGCCATCGGCGACGTGCCGCAGGCCGGCGCACAGATCATGTTTTGCAGGCGCGACGAGCCCAGCGCGGCACAGGACATGTCGCGCATGCTCGACAGCATCAAGAGCGGCCTGTTCGGGCGTCCGCGCGGCGGCCTGTATTATTCCTGCGTCGGGCGCGGGCCGAACCTGTTCGGCGACGATTCCGCGGAGGTCGGCATGATCCGCGAAGCGCTCGGCGAATTCCCGCTGGTTGGATTTTTCTGCAACGGCGAAATATCGCACAACCGGTTGTATGGGTATACGGGGGTCCTCACGCTCTTTCTCTGAAAGAGCGTGCGTGGTGACTGCTAAATGGGGACTGGTGATGAGTGATTGATGACTAGTAAAATCCAGAATGCTTCACACTTGAAAAGTACCAAGCTTTAAAACCAATCACCAATCACCTATCACTCTCATGTCCCGCCCAACCACCGAATTCCTGCGCGCCGTATCGGCGTTTCGCCGCTATGCCCATCCCGAGCGCCTCGCCGAATGGGAGCAACGCTTTGCCTTCGGCCTCGCCGACATCGAACAGGTGTTCGAAGCTGCCGTCGCGGGAGCGCCCGTCTTGGCCGCGCCCGGCGCAGATCTGACCGAAAGTTTTCCGACGGGCCGCTACGAACCGTCCCCGGCGCCGGGCGAACTGGTATCCGCCAGCGCGGCACAGATCGCCCATCAGGTCAGGAATCGCGCGCTGACGGCGGTGGAAATCGCCGAACTGTTCCTCGCGCGCATCGAGGCGCACCGCCACCTCAATGCTTTTATCACGGTGAATCCGGCGCTGGTCATGGAAGAGGCTCACGGACTGGACCATCGCCTCAAGCGCGGCGAAGACCCCGGGCCGCTCGCCGGCGTGCCCGTGGGCGTGAAGGATCTCATGTCGGTGCGCGGCTATCCGCTGACCGCCGGTACCAGGGCCATCGAAGCCAAAGTGCAGGAACGCGATGCGCCGGTGGTGGCGAGATTGCGTGCTGCCGGCGCGCTGATCGTCGGCACGACCAATCTTCACGAACTCGCCTTCGGCATCAACAGTGCCAATCCCCATTTCGGCCACGTGCAGAACCCGCGTTATCCCGGTTACATTCCGGGCGGTTCCAGTGGCGGGTCGGCCGCAGCCGTTGCTGCTGATCTGGCTGCTGTCGCCGTCGGTTCCTGCACCGGCGGTTCGATTCGCCAGCCGGCCGCGTGTTGCGGCATCGTCGGCTTCAAGCCGACTTACGACGCCGTGCCGCGCGAAGGTGTGTTCCCGCTGGCCTGGTCGCTCGATCATATCGGGCCGATCACGCGCAATGTCGAAGATGCGGCGATCGCTTTCGAAGTCATGGCGGGGTTGCCGGAACATTCGATGCTGCCGCAAGCCGCGATCACGGCGCCGCGCATCATGAGGCCGCGCAAGTTCTTCTACGACCTGCTCGATAACGAAGTGCGCGCAGTGATGGAGGTGGCGCTGACCCGTCTTCGTGCCGCCGGTGCGCCGATCGGCGAAGTCGACGTGCCCGGCATCGAGTTCGCGCCCGGCATCCAGTTGATCACCATCGCCAGCGAAGGTGCCCAGGCGAATGCGGATCTGCTGGCGCGGCATGCCGACAAGCTCGGCGAAGACGTGCGGCTGCGCCTGGAGACCGGGCAATTTTATCTGGCGGTCGATTACATCAAGGCGCAACAACTGCGCCGCCAGGTCAGGCAGTCGATGATCGCCTCTTTCGGCGACGCCGATGTGATGATCATCCCGGCGATGCCGGTGCTGCCGCCGAAAAGCGGTACCATGACCATGGATCTGGGTGGGAAGACGATGCACATTGCGCCGTTGTTGACGCGATTCACTTCACCGATTAATTTCTGCGGTTTCCCCGCGTTGTCGATGCCGTGCGGAAAATCCGGCAGCGGCCTGCCGGTCAATCTGCAAGTCATCGGACGTCCGGGCGCGGACGCGACGGTGTTGCGCGTCGCGCGCTGGTGCGAACAGGTTCTGTTGCAGTAACGTTTCAGAGAATTCTTGAACCACGGAGGACACGGAGAGCACGGAGGAAAGGCAAGAGCGAAGGAAGTAAAAAGGGCAGTCTTTCATTGATTGGCGATTTGTTGCTGCAAAAATTGTCCGTCCATGCTTCCTGACCGTCACTCCGCTTTTAATCCCGACCCGCTTTTACTTGTTTTTCCTCCGTGCTCTCCGTGTCCTCCGTGGTTCAACGCAGTTTTTCAGTTTCACGCAAGCCTTGAAGGGGAGAACGTGGTGAGGATTCGCAAACTGGCGATCACACTGATCGCCGCATTCTGCGGTTACGCTGGCATGGCGTCCGCAACGCCAATGCAGGATTGCGCGTCGTCGAGCGTGCCCCTGGTCTGCCTGGATGCGAAGCTCAAGGCCGCCAACCAGCAATTGAATGCGACATTGAAGGCCGCGCAGGACCGCCTCGAGCAATTGCAGGCGCATGGCAGGCGACCGGTGCTGGGCGCGTTCATCGACAGCCAGCGAAAATTCAATGCGTATCGCGACGCGCAATGCAACTGGCAGGGGGTTCGCGCCGCCTCCGGCGCGAACAGCGCCGAGTATGTGAAGGATTGCCAGATTCGCGCCACCCTGGCGCGAGAGCAGGAGCTGGCTGAATTCGTGGCGAATGAAGAGGTGCCCGCTGCAGCGGCAACCCCGCCCGCGCCGGCAGAGCCCGTATCACGGGTCGTGAAAACCACGGAACCGCCGGCCGCAGCGGAGCAGTCCGCGGCTGCAGAACCGCCTGCCGCACAGTCGGATAAACCCGCCGCGTCGCCGGACTCTTCCTCCGCGGGGACACACGGCAACGAATGGCGGTTGGTCAAATGGGTCGCCAATGGCGTGGAGAAAGCGATCGCTGCCGATTCCGTCGTCACCATCGCGTTCGATCCTTCCGGAAAAATTACGGGCAGCGCCTCGGTGAACCGCTTTTCCGGCACCTATCGCTTCGACATCGACGGACGCCTGGAATGGCCGCGCGCGGGATTCGCCCTCACCAAGATGGCCGGGCCGCAACCGCTGATGGTGCAGGAACGCGCCTTCCTCGAATCCCTGCGGCGCACGACGCTGTATCGGGCGGACGGACAGCAGCTCGTGCTGGAAAGTCAAAGCGGCGCTACTGTGCTGATGTTCGCGCGCTAGGCTCAGGTCCATAACCAAGAAATAGCAACGCGAAGGGCTGGGGATGACGGCGACGCTCAAACTGAAAGGCCGTGAACTCGCGAAGGGCCTGAGGTTTCCCGAAGGCCCCATCGCAATGGCCGACGGGGCGGTGCTGCTGGTGGAAATCGAGCGCGGTACCCTGTCCCGCGTCGATCAAAAGGGCCGCATCGAAGTCGTCGCGCAGACCGGCGGCGGCCCGAACGGGGCGGCGATCGGGCCGGACGGCAAGTGCTACCTCTGCAACAACGGTGGATTCAACTGGCACCATGAGGCCGGCGGTTACTTGCGTCCATCGGGCCGCGCCGACGATTATTCAGGCGGGCGCATCGAGCGCGTCGACTTGTCCACAGGCCGGATCGAAGTGCTCTACCGCGAATGCGACGGCGTGCCGCTCAAAGGACCCAACGATATTGTGTTCGACGGCAAGCGCGGTTTCTGGTTTACGGATCTGGGCAAGGTATACGGGCGCCAGATGGATCGCGGCGCGGTCTACTATGGCCGCGCGGACGGCAGCCTCATCAGGGAAGCCGTGTTTCCGATCATCACGCCCAACGGCGTGGGACTTTCACCCGACGGCAACACGCTGTACGTTGCGGAAACCGAGACCTGCCGCCTGTGGTCGTTCCGCATCACCGGCGAAGGCGAACTGAACAAACAGGCATGGCCCTCGCCGCACGGCGGAAAGCTGGTGGCGGGCCTGCCCGGCTATCAGCGCTTCGATTCCATGGCAGTGGAAGAAAACGGCAATGTTTGCGTCGCGACGCTGATTCGAGGCGGCATCAGCGTGATCTCGCCCGCCGGCGAACTGGTCGAATTCCACGAAGCCCCCGAGCACTACTGCACGAACATTGCGTTCGGCGGCGCCGGCATGCGCAAGGCTTATGTGACCCTGTCGAATTACGGCACGTTGCTGGAAGTCGATTGGCCGCGTCCTGGCCTGCGCCTGCACTACCAGAACTGAAATCGCGGATAGCGCGATAATAGCCTCGCGAGCAGAACCATCCGTGGAAGGAGTTGCGTCATGGAACACAGCTACAAGTTCTCCGTCAGCCACACCGGGACCAGCGAATTCAAGGACGACGGTTTGCGACCGTTCTTCCAGTATCGGGACCTCGGCATCCGCGATGCCACCAACGGCGCGATCGTGGCGCACGTCATCCGCGCCAAGCCCGGTGCGCAGATGCATCCGGAACGCCATCACCATGAAGTCCAGTTCCAGATGGTGTACGTGCTCAAGGGATGGGTGAAATTCAACTATGCAGGCGTCGGCGAAGTCACGCTGACAGCCGGCTCCTGCGTGCATCAGCCGCCGGGAATCAGGCATACGGAACTGGCGCATAGTGACGATTTGGAATTGATAGAAATAGTGATGCCGGCGGATTTTGAAACTGTGAAGGATGAAGGGCCGTGACTGCGTGACTATCGTGACTCGTAAAAGCGGAAGAATTAGGGCATTAGAACGATAGTCACGATAGTCACGCAGTCACGAACAACAATTCTTCAATTAACAACATGACCCTCTCCTTCCACAAACGCCGGTAACGGAGCCACTCGGATGCAATCCGCCGAATCGCATTCATTGCGCACCATTGCCTCCCGGTTCACGCCGGGGGAGGACTTGCGCGATGCCATCGAACGCCTGGCGCACGAGCATCACGTCGAGGCCGGCTGCATACTCAGCGCGGTGGGCAGCCTGACCGCGGCGACGCTGCGGCTGGCCGGCGCAGAAACCTTTGCAAGATTCACCGGCCCGTTTGAAATCGTTTCGTTGTCGGGGACGATCTCGCCCAACGGCGTGCATCTGCATCTGTCGATCGCCGGTGCCGACGGCAACACGATCGGCGGACATCTCGTGCACGGCTGCACGGTCCATACCACCGTGGAGATTGTGGTAGCCGACATGGGGGGCGTGCGTTTCGCGCGCGTGCCCGATCCCGCCACGGGATACAAGGAACTCAATATCTGGGGCGGCGGCTGAAGCGTCCCGTCGAATTCATGACAAAGGGGGAGAAAAACATGGCTCGCATACCCATCAATCCAGGTGCAATCGACTGGTCGGGAGAGAATCCCGGGATGTATCTGAAGGACAAAGCCGACGGGCCGTTCGTATCGCTCATCAGCTTTTTTCGTGTCGTCCATTCGCCGCACGGCAAGGGACATGCGGCCTTCATGCTGCTCGATCCCTATGGCGAGGGCAAGAATCCGAAGAAGCCGAACCTCTGCCTGACCGACAACGAGCCGCTGGCCGACTACGTGAAGAAAGGCTTCGTAACGTTCTTCGGCGCCTTCAAGGGCGCGACCGGGCTCGCCAACCTGCAGGTGAAACCAGCCTGGGATTTCATGGCGGGCGGCGACGGCAGCAGCGTGCATACCGAATGGTTCCGCTCCGCCATCGGCCAGGTCCAGCTTTCCTGGAACAAGCTGGGGGCGCCGTTCCTGGTCGAATTTGACAAGGAGCATTCCGCCACCGGCAAGCACGAAATGATTTCACTGTTCGTCGATTCGCGCACGTGTGGCGCAACCCTCAACGGCAATCCCGTTGCCGGCCAGGCCTTCCCGCGCGAGTTCGCCGGCAAGAAAGACAGCAGCACGGCCTTTCTCGCTTTCAGCGAGACTTGGGTAAAGGCCTGAAAGGCCGTGATTGGTGACTAGTGATTGGTAAAATAGAATCTACGACGGAGTCTCGGTTTCACGCCAATCACTAATCACCAATTACCAATCACGGAACTACCATGTGTGGACAGTGGCGGCTCGACCAGCAGGACCTCGACACCTATCGCGCCGACGGACTGCTGAAGTCGCCGTTCAGGATTGCGGACGAGCAGCTTGGGTGCATGCGCGTCATTGGACAAGCTGCTGCGCGCCAACGCGCATCTGGCGCCGGAGACGCTGGTCTGTCCGCACATTCCCTACGGAAAAAATCATGACGCTGCCGCCGCGCAAGCCTGGCTCGATTACGCGCGCCATCCCGGGATC
>JANXPQ010000416.1 GCA_025357235.1 Betaproteobacteria bacterium | reverse complement strand
GATCCCGGTCCGCTGGATCTGACTTTGCACAATATCGATGTGCTGAACGCGCTGGGCGTGAGCAGCGCCCATGTGGTCGGCATCAGCATCGGCGCATGGATGGCGGCGGAGCTCGCCGCCATAGCCCCGCAACGCGTCGACAGCCTGGTGCTGGTCAACCCGCTAGGCCTGTGGCTCGACGCAGTCGGCGGCGCCGATCCTTTCGCCCAGCATCCCGGCATGCCCTCGGAAGTGCTGTTCTCGCAGTCCGGCATGCGTAAGGAGTTTCTGTTCGAAGGCCGCGACAAAATGGACGCCCATGTCGAAGAACTGTTGAACCTGCGCGCGAGCGCCAAGTTTCTGTGGCCCATCCCCGATACCGGCGTGATTCGTCGTCTGCCGCGCATCGCGGCAGCGACCTTGATCGCGACTTCGGAGCACGACAGCGTGGTGCCCGCTGCCTATGGTCCGGCATGGCGCGATGCGATTGCCGGCAGCCGCTTGACGAGCATCCCCAATGCAGGGCACCTTGCGGAACTCGAACAGCCTGCGGCCTTCGCCGCGCTGGTGCGCGATTTCATTCGCAAGCATGGGATGCCGGCCGTGGCCTAAGCAGGGCGTGCGCGTTCGAGACCCGCTCGTCATGAGCGGGTCTGGCATCGGCATCTGAATCAATTTGAACGCGGGCACGATCCGCGTTCCCACACTGGGGAGTCAACGATGAGTGATACACATAAAGGCAGCTGCTTCTGTGGCGCCGTGCAATTCGAAGTCAGCGGCACACCGGCCGCGATGGGCATCTGCCATTGCGAATCCTGCCGCATCTGGTCGGCGGGACCAGTCAACAGCTTCGCGCTATGGCCGAAAGACGTGGTCAAAATCACCGCCGGCGCCGATCTGATCGGCACGTTTGCCAAGACCGACAACAGCCATCGCAAGTGGTGCACCAAGTGCGGCGGTCATGTCATGAACGACCATCCTGGCATGGGCATGTCCGACGTGTTTGCAGCCGTACTGCCGACGCTGAAGTTCGAGCCCGGTCTGCATGTGTTCTACGGCGAGAAGATGATCCCCATCAAGGACGGCCTGCCGAAGTTCAAGGATCTGCCGAAAGAATTCGGCGGTAGCGGCGACACCCTGCCGGAATAGCGATGCGCGTGACGGCGGGCCACGCTCGCCGTCACGCGTATTTGTTTTGCACGACTACGACTACATCATCGTTGGCGCCGGCTCGGCCGGTTGCCTGCTCGCCAATCGCCTCACCGCCGATCCCGCTACCCGGGTACTGCTGCTCGAAGCAGGCGGCGCCGACGATTATTTCTGGATCCATATCCCGGTAGGCTATCTCTACACCATTGCCAATCCGCGCACCGACTGGTGTTTTCAGACCACCGCCGATCCCGGTTTGAACGGCCGCAGTCTCGGCTATGCGCGCGGTCGCGTGCTCGGCGGCTGTTCCTCGATCAACGCCATGATCTACATGCGTGGCCAGGCCGCCGACTACGATCACTGGGCAGCCCAAGGCCTGCCCGGCTGGTCGTGGCAGGACGTGTTGCCGTGGTTCAAGCGCACTGAAGACTATGTGCATGGCGCCGATGAATTCCATGGCGCCAGCGGTGAACTGCGCGTCGAGGAACGACGGGTGAGCTGGGAGATCCTCGACGCCTGGCGCGAAGCCGCTGCGCAGTGCGGTATTCCGTCCATTCAGGAATTCAATCGCGGCGACAACGATGGTTGCGCCTATTTCCAGATGAACCAGCGTCGCGGCGTACGCTGGAGTAATGCCAAGGCCTTCCTGCATCCGATACGGCATCGACCGAATCTGACCGTCATCACCCATGCCCTGGTGCAAGCCTTGAACATCGATGTGCAGGACGGCGAAAAGCGCGCGCGTGGCGTGCACTATCGCGTCACGGGCGCGGCCGAGACCTCGGCCAGTGCAAGTCGTGAAGTGATACTCGCTGCCGGTGCCATAGGCTCGCCGCAGATCCTGCAGTTGTCGGGCATCGGTCCCGTGGCGCTGCTCAAGGAGCGTGGCATCGAGGTCGAGCACAACCTTCCGGGTGTGGGCGAGAACCTGCATGACCACCTGCAGGTGCGCATCATCTACAAGGTGAAGAACGTCGGCACGCTCAACGAGCGGGCGAACAGCCTGTTCGGCAAAGCGGCAATGGGCCTCGAGTACCTGCTCTACCGCACCGGTCCGCTGACCATGCCCCCTTCGCAATTGGGCGCCTTTGCGAAAAGCGATCCGTCGCAGCCGTCAGCCAACATCGAATGGCATGTGCAGCCGCTGTCGCTGGACAAGTTCGGTTCGCCGCTGCATTCGTTTCCGGCCATCACGCCTTCGGTCTGCAACCTGCGTCCCACCAGTCGCGGCCAGGTGCGCGTCAAGAGCGCCGACCCCTACGAGCATCCGTCTATCATGCTCAACTACCTGTCGACACCGGAAGATCGCAAGGTCGCCATCGACTCCATCCGCAGGACGCGCCAGATCATGAAGGCAAAGGCGCTGGAAAAATACCAGCCGGAAGAATTCCTGCCCGGGCTCGACATCGATACCGACGAACAACTTTACCGCGCCGCGGGCGAGCTCGGCACGACCATCTTTCACCCTGTCGGTACCTGCAGGATGGGGCGCGACCCGCTGGCCGTGGTGGACGAACGCCTGAAGGTGCGCGACATGGCCGGCCTGCGCGTGATCGACGCATCCGTCATGCCGCGCATCACTTCCGGCAACACCAATGCGCCGACCACGATGATTGCGGAAAAAGGCGCGGAAATGCTGATCGAGGACTGGAAGGCCTGAACGGAATCGTCAACGGAGGTATTGCGTGCCCGCCTATCTGATATCGCAAATCGAAATCCACGATCCGCAAGGCTACGAAGAGTATCGCAAGCTTGTCGGGGCCTCGCTCGCCAAGTACGGCGGCAAGTTCGTCGCGCGCGGCGGCAAAATCGATGTGCTGGAGGGAAACTGGTCGCCGAAGCGCGTCGTGATCTGCGAATTCGAAAGCCTGGAGCGTGCCCGTGAATGGTATGACTCCCCGGAATACAAGCCGGCCATGGACATCCGTCAGAAGACGTCCGATGCGCAGATCATCGTCGTCGACGGGATGTGACCTTCAATCGGCGCGGAAGCCGATTTTCTTGTGGGTGCCGTCGCAGTAGGGTTTGTTCTGCGACTGTCCGCAACGGCACAGCCACGCTTCCCGCATGCGGTTAACGGTGCGACCCGTTCCGCTGACCAGTTCGAGGCTTCCGGGAAAATACAGCGGACCGTCCTTCTTCGGCGTCAGCGCAAACGGACCATTTCGCACGGCCAACGGTTCCGAAGGCTGCGTTGGTGGTTCGCCACTGGACTGGAAGCCGGCTGCGACGTGGCTGCCGTCGCAGTAAGGTTTGTTTTTCGATGCGCCGCAGCGGCATAACGTGGCGCGAAAGTGGGAAACCACGTCCCCGATCCGCAACTGCGCATGGATGGCAAGCGGCCCGTTTTCGCGGATACGCACCAGATTCACCGACGGCGCCGCTTCCTGAGTGCCGCCGTCTATGCGCTCAAAGGTGATGGCGCCGGATGGACAGGCCAGCGCCGTTGCCACCACTTCTTCTACGGGCACGGCGTCGGGATTGATCCACGCACCCGGCACATTAGCCCGGAACACCTCAGGCCGGCCGAGAACGCAGTTACGGGAATGGATGCACTTGTCGCCGTCGAAACGCACGACGATCCCTGCGCCGCGATATTCCTGAACCTCATCTCCCATGTCAGCCCCGTCGTGTCCGCGAGTGCGCATCTTACCTGCTGCCGCACCGGTGCATGAGGGAAGGTTCAGGTCGCCCGGCGCGGAATCCTCAATGTCGCTTCAAGGCCGCCGCGCGCGAGATTGCGCAGGCGCACCGAACCGCCATGCGCCTGGGCAATGTTGCGGGCAATCGAAAGGCCCAGACCACTGCCACCCGTATTGCGGTTGCGCGAACCTTCGACGCGATAAAAAGGCTCGAACACCCGTTCGATGTCGCTTTCGGGGATACCGGGACCGTCATCCGTGATCGCAATGTTGAGCGTGCCCCCCTCGTCGCGCAGCGTAATGTCGGCGCGACGGCCGTAGGCGAGCGCATTGTCGATCAGGTTCTGCAGGCAGCGCTTGAGTGCCTGCGCCCGGCCCATCACCGGGGTACGCGCATCGCCGGATACTGTAACGGTGTGGCCGGCTTCCTCCGCATCCTCCTTCAGACTGGAGATCAGCGCCGTGACGTCGATCGGCTGGATTGCTTCACCGCCTTCACCCAGTCCGCGCATGTAATCCAGGGTCGAGCCCACCATCTGCTGCAGTTCATCGAGATCCTTGATGAACTTCCCTTTAATATGCGCATCGTCCAGCATCTCGGCGCGCAACCGCATGCGCGTGATCGGCGTCTTCAGGTCGTGCGACATCGCGGCGAGAACCTTCACGCGGGTATCCACGTAACGCTTGAGCCGGTCCTGCATCACGTTCAGCGCGCGAGAAGCGCGCACCAGTTCGTTGGCGCCGCGCTCCGGCAACGGCGGTCGATCGATGTTGCGGCCGAGATCTTCTGCTGCATTGGCCAATACCGATAAAGGCCGGGTAACCAGGCGCACCGCAAAGAAGCACAGAATCACCATCACGCCATCGACGATCGCGAGATTGCGAAACATCCGGATGACCCACTGGGTTGCCCTGGCCGGGTCGGTGCTCTCCACGGTGATCCACACACCGTCGTTCAACAGAACCGTCGCGTACATCCGGACACCGGGCCGCTCGACGAATTCGCGCGCATACCAGGAATCCGGATTGAGATAGACCGGGCGCGCAACGATCACCCTGAAGCCGACCCCCGGTGGCAGCGCCAGTGCCAGGGCGTCGCGCGCGGTCGTCATCAATTCCGATTCTTCACCGGCGGCCGCATCCGAGCCTGCCGGCTTGCCATAAGTCACCTTCAGCGTGTCGTTGGAAATCGCCTGCATGATGCGGGTCCGTTCCGCAGGGCTGGCGGCCGTCATCGTGCGCACCACATCCCCTACCCTGGTCGCCGCCTGGGTCGCACCCGCGCGAAACACCTGCGCGTTGCGGTCGGAAATTGCAATGGCGGTCGTAATCAACTGGATCGCCAGGAAGCCGCCCGCGAGGATCAGCACGATGCGGCCGAACAGCGATCGCGGAAACAATCTCATTGCTTTTCCTCCACCGGCTTTTCTTCAACCCTGGACGCGAGCACGTAACCCTTGCCCCGGACCGTCTTGATGATCTCGGGCTCGCGCGCCTGCTCGCGCAGCCGCTCGCGCAACCGGCTGACCTGCATGTCGATGGTGCGATCGAGCGGGTCGGCGTCCCGCCCGAAGGTGAAATTGGACAGCTGATCGCGCGACAGCACGACATTCGGATTTTGCAGGAAGATCAGCAGCAGCCGGTATTCCGCGCCGGAAAGCGGCACCACCACGCCGTCCGGCGCGCACAGGTTTCGCGCATGCGAATCGAGCCGCCAGCCGGAAAAATTGAAAGTCTCGGGCACATCGACCTCGGTACCGGTGGGCAGGGATTTCGCCCGGCGCAGGATGCTGCGGATGCGCGCCAGCAGTTCCCTCGGATCGAAGGGTTTGGCCAGGTAATCGTCGGCGCCCATTTCCAGCCCGAGTATGCGATCCACGGCTTCCCCGCGGGCGGTCAGCATCAGCACCGGAACCTGGGAACGCATGCGCAACTGGCGGCAAAGCGACAGGCCGTCCTCGCCGGGCAGCATCAGATCCAATACCACCAGACTCACCGGTTTCACAGCCAGCGCTTCCCACATGGCCTTGCCGTCCGCCACGGCATGCGCGTCAAAGCCATTCTTGCGCAGGTACTCCTCCAGCAGGGACTGGATGTCTTCATCATCATCGACTATCAGGACGCGATCTCGCATGGCTGCGCCAGCACCTTCTTCGAAAGCAAAACGTTATACCTTCGACCGAAACCAATTGGGAGAAGTTTTGTCACTTACTGTAACCCTCGCAGGCCCCCGGACATTTCGTTACATAAGGGGCGGGGGTATGACATACAGTTGTCACTCCCGAGAAAAGCATCCGTAATTGTCCCGGAACTTGTCCGATGAGCAACGCCCCCCTCGAAGAAGAACTGATTCCCGCCAGCATGCAACCCCGTGCCGTCTCCAGGCCCTGGTGGCGGCGCGTCTGGGTCTGGCTGCTGGTGCTGTGCATTCTGGGCGGTGCCGCGTATTTCGTCTTTGCCAAGTCCGAAGGCGGCAAACCCGCCGGTTCGCAGCCCGGCGGCGGCAAGGCCGGCACGAACGCAATGAATCGTCCGCAACCGGTCATGGCGGCGGCGGCGCGCACCGGCGACATCAACCTTTACCTGAATGGCCTGGGCACCGTCGTTCCCCTCAACACCGTCACCGTGAGGACGCATGTCGACGGCGAACTGAGCGCGGTGATGTTTCGCGAAGGCCAGCTGGTCAAGCAGGGCGACCTGATCGCCCAGATCGATCCGCGTCCCTACCAGGTCCAGCTCGCACAGGCCGAAGGCACCATGGCCCGCGACCAGGCGCTGCTGAAAAACGCCCAGGCCGACCTCGAGCGCTACCGCACCCTGTTCGAACAGGATTCCATCGCCAAACAGCAGCTCGATACGCAGGCGTCCCTGGTCCGCCAGTACGAAGGCGCATTGAAAGCGGACCAGGCCCAGATCGACAGCGCCAAGCTGCAACTCACCTATTCGCGCATTACCGCGCCGATCGGCGGACGGCTCGGCCTGCGCCAGGTCGACGTGGGCAACATCGTCCATACCGGGGACACCAACGGCATCGTGGTCATCACGCAATTGCAACCCATTACGGTGGTGTTCACCCTGCCGGAAGACAACATCTCTGCCGTCATGAAGAAATTGCACGCCGGCCAGAAACTGGCGGTCGACGCATTCGACCGCGCCGGCAAGGTCAAGCTCGCGACAGGAATGCTGCTGACCGTGGACAACCAGATCGATACGACCACCGGCACAGTCAAGCTGAAGGCGCAATTTACCAACGACGATTCCAGCCTGTTTCCGAACCAGTTCGTAAACGCACGCATGCTGCTCGACGTAAAGCACGAAGCCATCCTGATTCCCGCCGCGGCCATCCTGCGCGGCACGCAGGGCACCTTCGTCTACGTGGTCAAAGAGGACAAGAGCGTCACCGTGCGCCAGGTGAAAGTCGGTTCCACCGAAGGTGAAATTTCCGCCATCGATTCGGGCGTGGCGACCGGGGAAGTCGTCGTCATCGACGGTACCGACAAACTGCGCGAGGGCGCCAAGGTGGAAGTAGGCGACCGCAATGCCCCGGCGAATGCACCCGCCGACGGCGCACAACAAAAACGTGGCCACCGCCCGCGCGATGGCGATGCACCACCCGCATCCAGCAGCTGACAGGCACGACGCATGAATCCGTCGCGTCCATTCATCCTGCGCCCGGTGGCGACCTCGCTGATGATGGTCGCCATCCTGCTTTCGGGCATCGTCGCCTACCGCCTGTTGCCGCTGTCGGCGCTGCCCGAAGTCGACTATCCGACCATCCAGGTCGTGACGCTGTATCCAGGCGCGAGTCCCGATGTGACGACTTCGTCGATCACGGCGCCGCTCGAGCGCCAGTTCGGGCAGATGCCGGGATTGAACCAGATGTCGTCCACCAGTTCCGGCGGCGCCTCGGTCATCACGTTGCAATTCAGCCTCGCGCTCACGCTCGACGTCACCGAACAGGAAGTGCAGGCAGCTATCAACGCGGCCACTTCGCTGTTGCCGCCGGATCTTCCTTCGCCGCCGATCTACAACAAGGTCAATCCCGCCGACACGCCGATCCTGACGCTGGCGATTACGTCGACGTCGCTCCCCTTGCCCAAGGTGCAGGACCTGATCGATACGCGCATCGCGCAGAAGATTTCGCAATTGCCCGGCGTCGGGCTGGTGACGCTGTCCGGCGGGCAAAGGCCCGCGGTGCGCATCCAGGCCAATCCGAAAGCCCTGGCTGCGTACGGGATGAGCCTGGAGGATCTGCGCACCGCCATCGGCAACGCCAACGTCAACCAGGCCAAGGGCAGCTTCGACGGGCCTGCGCGCGCTTCCACGATCGACGCCAACGATCAGCTCAAATCCGCGGTGGAATACCAGCGATTGATCATCGCCTACAAGAATGGCGCACCGATCCGGCTCATCGACGTAGCCGACGTAATCGACGATGCCGAAAACATCCGCCTTGCCGCCTGGTCCAACGACAAGGCGGCCATCATCCTCAACATCCAGCGCCAGCCGGGCGCCAACGTCATCGAGGTGGTCGATCGCGTAAAGAAGCTGTTGCCGCAGTTGCAGGCCACGCTGCCCGGTTCGGTGGAAGTCGCACTGCTTACCGACCGCACGACCACGATCCGCGCCTCCGTCAAGGATGTGGGGTTCGAACTGATGCTGGCCGTTGGGCTGGTCGTCATGGTGATTTTCCTGTTCCTGCGCAACGTGGCCGCCACCCTCATCCCGAGCGTGGCCGTGCCGCTGTCCCTGGTGGGCACCTTCGGCGTCATGTATCTGGCCGGCTTCAGCATCAACAACCTCACGCTCATGGCGCTGACGATCGCGACGGGTTTCGTGGTCGACGACGCCATCGTGATGATCGAGAACATTTCGCGCTACATCGAGGAAGGCATGAAACCTATGGAAGCCGCGCTCAAGGGCGCCGAGCAGATCGGGTTCACCATCATTTCGCTGACGTTTTCGCTGATCGCCGTGCTGATTCCGCTGCTGTTCATGGGCGATGTCGTCGGGCGCCTGTTCCGCGAATTCGCCATCACGCTGGCGGTGGCGATCCTCATTTCCGCCTTCGTGTCGCTCACGCTCACGCCGATGATGTGCGCGCGGCTCCTGCGTCACATCCCGGAAAACCAGCAGAGCCGCTTCTATCGCAGCGGCGGGCGGTTCTTCGACGCCGTGATCGAGCGCTATGGAAGGATGCTCGACTGGGTACTGGACCGCCAGGCCGCCACGCTGGTGGTCGCGGTCGGCACGCTGGCGCTGACCGTTCTGCTTTATGGGTTCGTGCCCAAGGGCTTCTTCCCGGTGCAGGACACCGGTGTGATCCAGGGCATCTCCGAAGCGTCGCAATCCATCTCCTTTGCCGCCATGGCGCAGCGCCAGCAGGCACTGGCAAAAGCCGTGCTGCAGGACCCCGCGGTGGAAAGCCTGTCCTCCTTCATCGGCGTCGACGGCACCAA
>JANXPQ010000396.1 GCA_025357235.1 Betaproteobacteria bacterium | reverse complement strand
GGATTGTGGGCGCGCCGCGTGCGCCGCGCCGATGCTTTCTTCTTCACCATCAAAAACTCCTTTTTGCCGGACCGTGTCCGGTCCGGCTTTATACCCGGAGTTTCCACTTATAGCCCTGTTCAGATTTGCGGGACCACTTCTTGGTTGAAGCATTTGTTTTTTTGAGGGCTAACGAAATGACGACAATCCGGGTCCGTCCACTCCGAATGGAGTATTGGAATCGCTCGTTCGTGACGAGTACCTACTCGCTGGGCCGACTCCAGTTTAAACCTGTCTACAGGACAGGGAGTCTTACGCGACGCTTACGCAACGTAATTCCGTTCTCGATAAAAGGGCTAAGTCTTACCATGTTTGGTACTGATTGTTAGGTCCGCAGTACAGATGAATTTATGATTAGCAGAAAATGGCAAATAGCATCCGCCAGATACCTATGAAAACTTTCCTATCACTCGTTCTGCAGGCCGTCTCGACGTCTCAATACCGCTATGTGCAAAAACCTGGGTTCTTAAACCCGGAATTGCAGAGCGTCCTTAGGGCTATGTGCAATTCATGACCAAGAAAAATGATTTTGCACGGCTCGCTCGAAATGTGATCGCAAACTGGATTGATTTCATATTTCTTGCAATTGTTGGTTTCTTCCTGTCACCGTATTTGGTTCAACATCTCGGCGCGACTGGGTACGGTGTCTGGTCACTGCTTGCGGCACTGGTTGGTTATCTCGGGCTCCTGGACTTTGGCATTCGGCAGGCGGTGAATCGCTATATCGCGCACTATCAAGCAGTAGGCGCCCACGAAGAATCCTCGTCAATCGCTTCTGCAGCGATAATATTTTTCGGATTGATGGGCATCCTGGCGATATTCTTATCGGGAGTTCTCGCATACTTCGCGCCCATTTTGTTCAACATTCCGGACGCACTGGTTAATGACACGCGGATTATCCTTGTTCTCGGTGGGCTGACGGTCGCAGTAAGCCTGATCGGCGGGGTGTTTGGGGGAGTCGTTACGGGACTCCAGCGATTTGACATTCAAGCTGCCCTCGATGTCGTTGTGACAATTGTTCGCGCCGTCGCTCTCGTGCTCGCCCTCCGAGGAGGATACGGTCTAGTCGCGTTAGCTTGCATCCAGCTTGCGGCTTCGGTTCTAAGCTGCATTGCATTCTGGGCGGCCGCCAATACGCTGTACACGGATTTGCGACTCCGATTGAGTGGTCGCGCGTTTCAGAAAATGCGAACGATTTTGTCATTTGGGGCGCCCTTGACAGTCATTTATGTTCTCAGCGCTATTATTCTCAACAGCGATGCTGTGATTATCGCAGCGTTTCTTCCCATCAAAGCAGTGACGTTTTTTGTAATCGCTGGGAACTTGTGCTCATATGCAAGGGGAATATCAAAGTCAATGGCATTCGTGATGACACCCTACGTGAGCGCCCTGAGATCAATTGTTAGCTGGACAGCGGGAGACGAGATTCTGCAGGTTTCAAGAATTGCAACGCTTCTTATAACGCCGATCACTGCCACCTTCATGATTCGTGGCGAAACATTTATCACCCTTTGGATGGGACCCGAGTACGCGCCGCTCTCGGGGGAGGTTCTGATAATACTTGCAGTTTCAGTTTGGGTAGAGGCTTCGCGATCTGTCGCAATCCATTCGCTCACCGGGATGGGTAAGCAAAACATACTTATTCCAGGCATCGCACTGGAGGCTGCATGCAAGCTCGCCCTGAGTGTCGCGCTTGTTCGCCCTTTTGGAATAGTGGGAGTAGCGGTGGGCACCCTGATTCCAAGCCTGCTGGTGAATTGGGGGTTCGTGCCACGATGTCTATCAATCGCGGCGGGAATTCCTGTTAGGCTCTTCCAGCGCAACGCCTTACTACTGCCGACGATCGCGTGCGTACCATTCGTACTGGCGAGCGCCGTGCTCGAACGATTTGTCCCGGCCACGAATTTGGCCTTCTTATTCTTGCAGACAATGCTGATCTTGCCATTGGTTCCGGTGACCGCATGGTTCTGGTGCCTAACAGCCGCGGAGAGAAACAATTTTACTGAGCTTTACGTAAATAGATGACGCTAAATCGGCAATTCGGCCTGCTGCCAGAACGCGGTGATGAGCTGCGGTTGGCGTTGCATCGACTTGAGCCGGTTGCGCGCAGAGGTGCCGACTTCGCCAATAGTGTGCAGACAGAGATTGGCAAGGATGCTGAATTGGTCGATTACGTGGACTATCACTAGGAGTCAAACATGTCTCGTATGCACAATCCGGCCCACCCTGGCGAGGTGCTGAGGGAATACCTCCCGGAGAATCTGGCTGTGACCGAGGCCGCCAGGCGCTTGGGCGTTACGCGGCAGGCGCTGTCGGCGTTGCTCAATGGCCGTGCTGGAGTGAGCGCCGAGATGGCCTTGCGCCTGGAAGCGGCGCTCGGCACCAGTGCCGAGATGTGGCTGGAAATGCAGGCGGGCTACGACTTGTGGCAAGCGCGGCGGCAAGGTCGACCGAAGGTCGAGTCGATTGCGGCCTAGGCCGATCAGCCGACCGAGCCTTGTAGTCAAACCTTCTCGAAAGGCTGCGTCGGTCCGGCCGAACGACGTGCTGTTACATGCCTGGCGGCAGAGGGCGAGCGGCCCGCCGGATAGCCTGTCGGTGGCGAATTCGCAGGTTGTCGGAATCCGGCAATTCCGGAAAATGATTTTTATTCGTTCGCCGAGAGTTCGAATGTCGCACCGATTAGGCAGCGAAAGGTGATACCGCTCCAGCACAAAGTGGATGGGGAGATTTTGGGGACTCGACGGTCCAGAAGGCAGCAAAACAGCGCAAAATGGGGAACGGGCGGCGCTGTAGCGTTAAATAAAAACAATAAGTTGCGCTTGCAGGAAGAGCAACGAACCAAGGGGTCGTTGGTTCAAATCCTGCCGGGCGCGCCATCAACCCAAGGGCTTGCAGTGATGCAGGCCCTTTCCAGTTTTAGCGGTACCCCGTAATTGGGGGCACGAATTAATTTCCCGCGCGCGTCGGATTCTGTGGCATCGCCGACCAAGGCTCGAACGCCTTGACTACTGGACTTGAAATTCCTTTTACCAATACGCCTCTTCATCCGGTACGGCGCGCAAGAAATATCACGTCGCTGGCAGTCTGTGCAATTGACACCCGGGACGGCGAGCACAGGGTAGCCGTCAACCGGTCAGTGGATTACGTCGATTGGACCATAGTTTCCCCGGACATCGGCAGCTGGATTACCGGCCAAGCAACTCCGGCCGACCAACGCCTCAGGCCTGCTCCATCGAAACCCACTCGAATATCGCGCGCACGTAATCGTCTCCGCGCCGCATGAGACGCACGCCGCGGAGGCAACGCGCCGACTCTTCTCCTGTTACTTCATAGACGCGGCCCTCCTTCCAGCTTTCGGGCGGCAGCAGCACAGTGGGCTTTGGCGATACGGCGGAATCGACCGGCAGGATGATCGCGCTCACAAGGTTAAAACCAAATTGCCTCGCGGTTTCCTCCGTGTATAGGTTCTCCTCGTCTTTCCCGATTAGCACACGTAGCTGCATCGCCTGCGGATCGCGGCTCAGGATGGCGATGTTGGCGCGCAGGCCGCGACCCAACTCGGCATGTAGGGAGCGGATTACACCCAGCCAGCACTCATTATTGCCATGCATCAAGACAGCGACCATGTCGCCGCATCGCGCCCAGTCGTACGATTGTTGCGAAGCCTCCGCGCCGAGTTCGTTGCCGCCGGCGTCCAGCAGGGTCCACGTTTCCGGTACTTGCGGTGCGTCATCGCCGTCTTCCGCGAGCGTCAGCGCGATCGCGCCTGATCGGGCACGCGAAAGGTGCTGCCAGATTCCTGCGTAGCGATGAATCACATGCAAAGTGCCCGTCGCCTCCGAGTGCGCGGGCGGCGAATACGGGGACGTGGCGCCCCAGAACGCGAGCAGATGCTGAATGGCCGAGATTTGCACGTGCGGGGCGATGTCCTTGCCGAACGCTGGGATGTCCGCGGTCGTGGCCGTCGCCAATTGTTTATAGAGTCGCTCCAGGGTATTGATTCCTGCTCCGGCGCCGAAATAGCGGATTTCGGTATCCGTGCCCAGCGGCTGGCCGGCCGCGCGGTATGGCGCGCGGTCACTCGCCGGAGCGAAGCAGAATGGACTATCGGTGGCGCCGCGGGGGCGCAGCGTAAAATCTCCCCCGAGTTGCGCGATCACCCGGTTGGCCACTTCGATTTGCGCAGGTGCCATCATATCCGGCGCGATTGCTTGCAACATCAGTAGCCGCAGCAACTCCTGCGTCACGGTCGTAATTGTCTTGTGGGCGGCATGCATGCGAACGGGCGTCGCTGAGCAACCCGCCTTCTCCGCTTCGCCATGAACGGCATAAGCCAGTTGCCACAGCTTCGGTGGAACGCTCAGGTAACGGACGAGGCAGATCTTCGCCAGCGTTCGACAGGCATCGAGGCCCCGTGCCGCACCAGCCGCCCCCAGAAGCTGGAGCGACGGGTTGGTGGTTGATTGGTTCAGTAGAAGTCTGGCGGATGTGCAGAGCGCAGCCGTCAACGTCTTCTGATAATTGATGAGGGCGTTCCAATCCGCCTCCCGCGTTGACTGCTTGTCGGCGGAATTAGTGAGAAATTGCGCCAGCAGCGCGCACAGGTGCGCGTCCCCCGCTTCCTGGATCAACGACAGGTTATCGCCGCGCGCTGTTTCGTCGTGGCTGGATGTAGCCTTGAGCTTGTCAAGCCGACTGCTCAGGCAATTTAGCGCAGTAACTGGATCGGCTCCGCGCAATTCAGGAAACAATTGCGCTGCCGATGCAGAATCGGGCATCGGACGGTCCGCATGACCATCGCCTTTTCTGATCCAGTTCATTGGCAATGCGCTCTCCCGTCTGCATGAATCCGATCGGGAGACTACTCCCGCACGGACGATTCGGGAATGCACTAGTTAAAAAATTATTATAGCTCTGAGGATGACGGCGCAGGCGTGCCGCGGGTGCGGCGGGCTGGGTATATTTCGCGCAGTAGACGTGCGATTTGTTGTCACATGGCGACAAAATACAATGTCCCAAGATTCCTGCACGCATCGTTTCCCAGCGATTGCGGGAACGTAGATACTTGTTCGGGAATCTCTGCAAAACCCTCGCTCCGAGCGCCTTCGTGATGATATTGTCAAATTGGGTGCTGAGAGACGAGGCGAAAAACTTGCGCACTCGCACGCCGGATCGAATCCTGCGTTTTCACACGCAGATCGCCGTTGCGCCGACCCTGCCCGTGATCTCAGACCAGGAGGTACTGTCAACTTAAGCGACTTGTGGGCAAACGATGGCGTGCCAGTCTGAGGGGGGACTACGTCGCTTATTTCAGCGGCGTGCTGATTCCCCTGGTAGCGCCCGTTATCGATCGCCAGTCTTCGAAGCGCCTCCGCATGATCTCGCGATAGTCACAAGCCCGCAATCGATGCCGACAAGGACGGAAGTGATTCGACATCTGTCCATGCGCGGAAGTGTAAGCCCTTCAATAGCCTTCGGAAGAAACGCTTCGCGGCTTTGGCGTTGCGCTGCTTCTGGACCAAGACATCGAGGGTGTCCCCGTCCTGATCGACCGCGCGCCACAGATACACCAACTCGCCGTTGATCTTGCAGAATACCTCGTCGAGGTGCCACGTGTCGCCATAGCGACCGATGCGTTTCCGCAGGCGGCGCGCATACTCGGCGCCGAACTTGAATGACCACCGGCGGATCGCTTCGTGCGAGACCTGGCTCCTGCGCTCGAGCATCATCTCTTGCACGTCGCGAAAACTAAGGCAGAAGCGAAAATACAACCAGACGCAGTAAGATATGATTTCGGCGGGGAAGCGGTAGCCGCGATAGCTTGGTGCGGTGGAGATGTCCATTCCAGCATTCAAGCACGTCATGCGCGAACTTGACGGTACCAGAGAAAGCGCCGTTGATGGCGGCTGCCCTTCAGGCTGTCGACATAGTCGGGCGACACTTTGGCTTTGTAGTGGCCGTACGGGTCAAAGTGTTCTTCTGCGATCACCAGTTTTTCGGCAGCGAGTTTGGAAATGCGCTGCAACTACATGCCGAGAAACGCCTTCTGGATGAGATCGTTGTTTAGAAGTTCTGAACCCGTGCATTCCATCACAATCGCGCCATTTTCCAAAACGTAAGACCGATCTACGATTTGTGGGGTCTTCTTCACGTTTTGCTCAACCAATAACACGGTAATTCCTCGTTCGCTTATTCGCTTTACCAGGGCGAACAGCTCTTGAACCAGAAGAGGAGAGAGACCCAACGACGGCTCGTCAAACATCAATAGCTTCGGCTTGCTCTGTAATGCACGCGCGATAGCCACCATTTGCTGCTCCCCGCCCGACAACGACTTCGCTATCTGGCTGCGGCGTTCACGAAGGCGAGGCAGAAAGCTGTAAACCTCCTCCAAGCTTTCCTTTCTGCATTTTCTCGCCGCCTTGTGGGTAGAGCCCATCAACAGGTTCTCTTCCACGGTCATCGCAGGAAAGAGTTTCCGTCCTTCGGGGATTTGCACGATTCCCAGCGGAACGCGCTCGTATGCAGGAATTTCCGTTACGGATTTGCCTTCAAAAGCAATATTTCCACTTGTTATTTTGAGCATTCCGGAAACTGCATTTATGAACGTCGACTTTCCGGCGCCATTTGAACCAAGAATGCTGACGACTTCGCCTTCACTCACCTGCAGATTGACGCCGGCCAGCGCCAGCATTCCATCGTAATGCACGCTCAAATTCTCGACCTTAAGCAGCATGTTCTTCACCCAGGTAGGCAGAAATCACTTCCGGGTGCTTGATCACTTCTGCCGGTGTCCCGTCCGCAATTCTTTGTCCGTAATTGATCACGAGTACGTGTTCACACAAAGCCATTACAGCCCGCATTACGTGTTCAATCATGACGATTGTTACGCCTGAATCACGTATGTTTCGGATCAAGCCTATGGCCTCGTCCACCTCACTCGGAGTGAGCCCCGCCAGAATTTCATCCAGGAGCATGAGCTTCGGTCGCGTGGCAAGAGCTTTGGCCAGTTCAAGGCGCTTACGGTCCACAATGTGTTGATATTCACCGCTAGTTGGCCACCTCTTTTCATTTCAGGCTAACCCAGTTGTGCGTTGGAACTCCCCAACGTAGCCAAGCGGTCGGTGTCCACTAATGTGGGTCACTTGCCCACGACAATTCGGGTAAGCGGCTCGTGGAAATCTACAGTAATTGGCACGATGGCGCATGAATTCATCTCGGCTAACAGTCAGTTCGTGCCCGTCTCTTTTTGCGCGACACAACCGGAACGTTGAAGAACTGCTTCGGATAGTTCACAAGTATTCACGCTCTTGAAACAACCTCGACCCAGTGCCCAGATTCATCCTGTCCCGCACGCCAGTTACAGAACGGCCAGATGCTCTCGCATCTGGCCGTATTTCATTTGTGGAGTGGGTTTCGGGCACATGATGAACGATTTCCCTGATCAATCTGGCCTCAGGTGCATGCGTGGACACAAGTGCGTCCAATGAATATGTCGAGGGATGACCTAGATACTCCCTATTCCTGAATCCGGTCCCGGCACCTGTCGGCAGATAGATGGACGACCCAGATTTCGAGATCATTTATGCAATTATGCAGGCCAGACCCCCTCACTGTGATTATGCAGGCCAGACCCCGTCACTGCATGAGTCCTGGCAGTGCGCAGGTTGCTCCGTAGTATTTCGAGATTGGCGCAGCTTCACCAAGGTCCGTTGACCGGGTATTATCTTTTGCTGATTAGAGATTAGAGGATGACCTCCATTTGTGCGGAATTCGCCGGCTCGGGAACCGGCTGGCCTTCCCAGAGCTTGACGAAGATTTCAAGGATCTGCGCGGCGACGGGGGAGAAGTAATACGCAGAGCCGCCTTTCGGAGCCGCGGCGAAGTAAACGTGGCAATAGGAAGTGATCCCCTGGCGCTCGTATGTGTCGGCGAGCATGGTGCGAAAGTTCAGATTGATCGTGCGTGCCAAGCGCGAATGGTCGATCAATACGCAGTACCAATCCATTGTACTGTCCTCCCCCGGTGGATCACGCTCGATGACACGTATCGAAGGTGCCGGCGAGTTTGGCATTCTGGATATTGTCGATCACGTTCCAGTATTCGACATAGTATGGCATGACGCCGCGTTGCTTACCTGAAATTGGACAGACGCTCTCATCGAGTTCGGATGCCTATGTGAATTCGGCCATTACACGGATTGAATTGCTACTCGACGACTGCAATCAGCAATCTCCAGTATCCCGAAAATATTCGTTGGACAAATTGCAGAGTCGACGCAGAGGGCTGAATGTCAGTTGACAAGTACCTCACAAATTACCTGGCGTCAGAAGCAATCCAATCGCAATCCAGAAGAACAGCATCGTTCTGTTCAAATTGAGCGTATAAGAAGATGAGGTGCTGCTCGCACCTTCCGGCCGCGCATTCCGGCAGACCAATTCGCGCTTTGCAAGAGGTTGGCCATGCCCAACAAAATCCCCAATCCCGTCATTCTTAATCCCGCCGCCGCCGCGGCGGCGGAGCGTATTTCCGAGATCCGCCGCCAGGAGACCTTGCTTATAACCGGGGCCTTGCAGAATGCGATCCTCAACAGCGCCAACTTTTCC
>JANXPQ010000370.1 GCA_025357235.1 Betaproteobacteria bacterium | reverse complement strand
AACTCAGGACGTAAATCGGCGCAATGATCTGGTGATCTTCTGCGCGCATCCATGAATCGCCGCTCGGGCCCGCGTACCTCACACCCTCCAGCGCGAAGGCGACCTTCACCGGGTCCACGGATTCCGCGGCACCGATCGCCGTTGCAAGCATTTCCGTAACGCGGAAGGGTAACAGTGAGTCCAGGTTCGACATGGCCTGATAACGGGCCTTGTAGCCAAGGAGCGTCTTCTCCCAGGTCGGGTCGGCGACATTGATGCTCCATGACGCCAATGTCCTGACCCGATCAACGCCGGACGCACCGCTTGCCGCCATGTTGCCGGGCGTCGCCGCGGCGAGCGTGTAGTACGCCGCTTTCAAGCCCGCTTCGGCGCTGGCCTTGACGATCAACGTCAGGTCGCTGCCCCAGTTGCCCGTCATCACGCTGTCCGCCCCCGAGGCCCGAATCTTGGCCACATACGGAGCAAAGTCCTTGATCTTGCCCAGCGGTACCAGATCATCGCCGACGATCCGGATATCAGGGCGCCTGCGAGCGAGCAACTCCCGCGCCGCGCGAGCCACCGCCTGCCCGTAGGCATAGTCCTGATTGAGCAGATAGACCGTCTTCACTGCGGGGCGCCCCGCCATGTAGTCCACGAGGGCGCTTACCAGCGTGTCAGCATGCACGGCGAAACGGAAATGCCAGAACCTGCACTTGGTTTCCGTCAGGACAGGATCCAGTCCGGTGATATTCAGAAACAGGACCGACCTATCCGGGTCGCGGGCATTGTGCTTGCTCAGCGCGTCGGTGATGGCATGGGCGATGTTCGAGCGCCCGGAGATCACGAAGCGGATGTCCTGGTCGATCGCCTGTTTGAGGACGATGAGTGCTTCCTGGGGGTTCGCTTTGTGATCCAGCGGCACGATCTCGAACCTGCGCCCTCCGGCAACCCCACCCCGGGCGTTGACGATGTCGGCCGCGGCCTTCACGTTCTTCAGCATCTCCTCGTCCTGCAGCGCATACGGTCCGCTCAGGCCGCCGAGGAACGCAAGTTTGATCGTTTCCGCCGGCCATGCCGGAGCGAACTGCAGCAGGAGCGCGACCCCGACGATATACCGGATTGCAGTTGCTTTCATGATGCCCCTCTTTTCCGATTGATCGGCAGAACCGTCATCACATCGGCGGGCGCTCCATCTTGCAGGTGGTAGGTGGCACCGTCTCGTCGGTCTCGGTCCGGCCTTCCGTGCGCCAGCCAAAGCCCGTGTTCTCGATGTCGTGCTTCACGCCTGGGCCCAGTTTGGTAAACATGTACGCATACTGGGGCTGCATCAATTGATGGTCTTCCGCTCGCATCCACATCATTCCGGTGCCGGAATCGTAGCGCATGCCCTCCAATGCCTTAGCCACGACGATCGGGTCCAGCGATTTCGTCGTATCCACCGCCTTCGCCCACATCTCGACTGCGTTCTTGTGCGGGAGCATGTTCCACTCTTCCTTGTACTGCTTTTTGTATTCGACGTAATACTGTTCCAGCCTTCCGTCGGCGATGTTGGCGTGCCAAGGGCTGACATTGATCAGACGCCCCACGCCGGCTTCGCCGATGGCCGTGGGCGTGCCGGTGAAATGCGCGTTCAGCGTGTAGTAGCGTGCAGGCAGTCCGGAGTCGTGGCTGGCGCGCATTAGCAGGATCAGGTCCGGGCCCCAGTTGCTGGTCAGGACCGTATCGGCCCCTGAGGCACGGATTTTGGCGATGTAGGGGGAAAAATCTTTGATCTTCTGCAACTGGATCAGGTCGTCGCCGACGATCTCTATGTCTGGTCGGCGTTGCGCGAGCAACTCCCGGAACAGTTTGCGCACCGCCTGTCCGTAGGCGTAATCCTGGTTGACAAGGTACACCTTGGCGATGCTTTTCTGCGTGACGACCTGGCGGATCAGCGCGTCCACCTTCATGTCGGCATGTGCGTCGAAACGGAAGTGCCAGAAATTGCACTTCTCATTGGTCATTTCTGGCGTCAGGCCGCCATAGTTCAGGAACAGAACAGAATTCTCCGGATGGCGGGCATTGTGCTTGGCGATTGCGTCTGTCAACGCGAGTGCCACGTGCGAGCCGGTGGTGCCGAAAACGAACCGGATTTCCTGGTCAGTCACCGCCTTGAAAGCGACCAGGGCTTCTTGTGGACTTGCCTTGGTGTCGAAGGCAACGGTTTCGATTTTTCTGCCGCCGAGAATGCCTCCTTTGGCATTGACCTGGTCAACCGCCATTTGCACGTGGTTGCTCCACCATTTGCCAATCACCGCGGGCGGCCCGCTCAACGTCTCGACGACCGCGATCTTGATGGTATCGGCTGCTGCCGTGGACAATGCTGAAAGCGATTGCAGTAGAAATGCGAAGACAATAATGCAGCGCGGCATGGACATCTCCCCCTTGTACGGCCGACCACCCTGACAATTTCCGGTAACCGGCGCTTTCTCGTTATAAAGTTTTCTCGCTCGAGAAACGCAATAACGGCGCGGTTGGAACAGCAATTCCGTTGCGCGTTGCGTCAGACTTTTCGAGGGAGCCCGGATAGTTTCTTTTCGACCGGGATCAGGGGGTCGCCGTAAGTACTGTTCGGGCGCCTGGGGGCGGAGTTTTTTTATGGAAGACAGAGCAGTCTTCGCCTGCCCGGCAATGTAGCATCGGCATGGGGGGATGACAAACGGATTTCGGGGAAGGCGCACATCTACGGCCCGGCCATGCAAATCCTGCCGGGCGGCTAAGAGGAGAGAGGAAAGGTAAAAGGTTAGAGGTAAAAGTTGAAAGCAGGTAAAGCCTGGTTGCTTTGCGTGCCTTCGGCTTTACTACTCTTTCCTCTTTCCTCTTAGCCGCCCGGCGCCCCTTGCGTATTCACATACAACGCATACACGCTCTTGCTTGCCGCCATGAAAAGGCGATTGCGCGCGGGGCCGCCGAAGCAAAGGTTCGCGCAGCGCTCCGGCAACGTGATGCGTCCGATCAGGCGGCCGTCCGGGTTGTAGATGACGACGCCGTCGAGCTCCGCATTGCCCATGCCCCAGCCGAACCAGATGTTGCCGTCCACGTCGCAGCGCATGCCGTCGGGCGTGCCGGGGCCGGCATCGAGGAATTTTCGCTTGCGCGTGAGCTTCCTGCCGCCGTCGGCCAGGTCGTACGCGTAGATGTTGCGCGGCGTGCTGCCGGATTCGACCAGATACAGGATCGATTCGTCCGGCGAGAAACACAATCCGTTCGGGCGGTTCACTTCGCTCTCGACCACCGTGATCTCGCCGCTGTTGCTGTTGCCGTCGACGCGATAGACGTTCATCGGCAATTCCTGCTTGGCGATATGGCCTTCGTAGTTGCCTAGCAATCCGAACGGCGGATCGGTGAACCAGATGGAACCGTCCGATTTGACGACGACGTCGTTCGGCGAATTGAGCCGCTTGCCCCCGAAGCGATCGGCGATCACCGTGATGCGGCCGTCGTACTCGGTGCGCGTCACGCGCCGCCCGCCGTGCTCGCAGGTCACCAGCCTTCCCTGCCGGTCGCGCGTGTTGCCGTTACCGAAGTCGGAGGGTTTGCGGAAGACGCTGACCGCGCCGGTCTCCTCTTCCCACTTCATCATGCGGTTGTTCGGGATGTCGCTCCACAGTAAATAACGTCCGTCGCCGAACCACACCGGTCCTTCGCACCAGCGGAAGCCGTGCGCGATGCGCTCCACCGAAGCCGAATTCACCCTGTATTTGGCAAAGCTCTGATCGAGGATCTGGATCGCGGGATCGGGATAGCGCTGGCTCGGTTGCCAGGGGACGACGTTTTCGCTGTGCAGGTTGTGGGGCATGGAATGGGTAATCCCTAGGTGGATTCGAATAGACGCAGGATAGCAAAGTCCGGGAAGTGCGGAATAAACCTCAGATCTCACCACGACACGAAGGCCACGAAGGATCACGAAGAAAAACCAGGTCCGATTAGCCTTTCTTTGTGCGTCTTCGTGCTCTTCGCGTCTTCGTGGTGAGAATTTCAGTAACCATAGAGGAGGACGAGCGATCTTGTCCGTGTGACGTTTTGTCACAAACCTTGCGTTCCCGCTCCTTCAGAATCTGTTCACCTGTGCCCGTGTCACGCGTTAATTCGCGTGGCCGTGTCTTTCACCTTTTACCTTATGGCCAACGGCCGGTATCCCGTGGGCGGACCTCGAACCTGATGTTTCCTTCCCTTCTGCTCTGCCTGTTCCTGGTCGGCGTCAGTGTCATGGTTCACTACGAGGCGCTGCGGTGGATGAACGATCACCTCAACAAAGCCAGCATTTTCTCCACCCGCGCCAAGGTGCTGGTTGCGCTGGTCGGGGCGATGGCGAGCCATCTGGTGCAGATCGCGGTATTCGCGCTCGCCTTCTGGCTGCTGCGCGACAAGTTCGGCCTTGGAGGATTCGGCGGCACCTTCCAGGATTCGCTGTCCAGCTTCATGTATTTCTCCAGCGAAACGTATACGACACTCGGCTTCGGCGACATCTACCCGACCGGCGCGCTGCGCATGATCTGCGGCATCGAATCGCTGATCGGGTTGTTGATGGTGAGCTGGACGGCGTCGTTCACCTATTTGGAAATGCGCAGATACTGGTAGTAACTTGCGAGAGGAAAGAGGAAAGAGAAAAGGTGAAAGGCTAGATTCCAAAGTGCGGCGCCTGAAGCCTTCAATCCTGTATTTTCGATAAGACTCACGGCATTCACGGCAGTTATGGACGTAGCACGGTTATGGTCGAATACCCGTGCGAAGCTAGGAGTACTCTATTCGACCGGTATCCCTTGCGGAATCCCGCGGACAAGGAATTTGAACAAGGAGGATCAATGAATACGAAGGCATCCACTTACAGCGGCGTCGCGAGGCGCGAATTCCTGGTCGGCGGCGGTGTTCTTCTGGCCGGTGCGCTGATTGGCGCGGCGCGCAACGCGCGGTCGGAATCCATGACGGCCGATCCCGCATTGATCGAAGACCTGGTGGCGGCGAACCGCATTCTCGCCGCGCTGGAAATCGTGGATGGCTACGGGCACGTGAGCGTGCGCCATGACAAGAACCCGGACCACTATCTGATCGCGCGTTCGATTGCGCCCGAAAGCGTCGGCGCGAAAGACATCCTGGAGCTCGACCTCGACAGCAAGCCGGTGGGCGGCGGCGACGCAAAGATGTATCTCGAACGCTTCATCCACGGGGAAATCTACAAGGCACGGCCGGAAGTCAAGGCCGTGGTCCACAACCACAGCGCCGCCGTCATTCCGTTCGGTGTGACTGGCGCCGCGCTGCGGCCGATTTATCACATGGCCGGATTCATCGGGCTCGGCGTGCCGGTTTTCGAGATCCGTGACGCAGCAGGCGACACCGACATGCTGATAAGAACTCCCGAACTCGGCGCTGCGCTCGCGCGCACGCTCGGCGATAAACCTGCCGCGCTGATGCGCGGTCACGGTGCGGTGGTGGTGGGCGATTCACTGTCACAGGTGGTCGGGCGCAGCTACTACCTGCAGATGAATGCAAAGCTTCAGGCGCAGGCCATGGCACTGGGTGGCGAAGTGACCTATCTCGACACGGAGGAGGCACGCAAGACCGCCGGCTTCGGCAGCTACGACCGGGCGTGGGACCTGTGGAAGCGCAGGGCGATGGGGAAGTAGGCTAGGGGCGAGCGAGTTCAATGCGTCCACTGCGAACTAAACGACTTGTCGTTCTTGAATTTCCCCTGGCCCCTAATCCCTAGCCTCTGCCCTTCCCCTCCGCCACCGGCGGCAAGACTTGCGCTTGTCGGCCAATCGGATTACAAATAGGCCCAGCCTTGGGAGGGGCGGTCTGTGTCGTTGGCAATCGATCCGGTGTGTTTCGCTGCATCCGCTGCGGGAAGTAGTTTGCCCGCCCTGCATTCATTTTGTGCCGGCGGACCGGCCATGCGCCGCAATTTGCGCTGGCGGTGCTCGAAATGCTGAACCATTGGTTTCCCGGCGCAGAGGAGTGGTCCACCGCGGTCCTGCCGCTTTTCCTGATCGCCTATTTCATTCCTTTCTTTGTAGCCCTGGGCCGCAAGCACCGGTTCGGGGTAGCCATCGGCTTGCTGAACCTGTTCCTGGGATGGACGGGGCTAGGCTGGCTCGCGGCGATGATCTGGGCAGTCAACAAGGATGTCCGCGATCCGCGTGAAGAGCCTGAGTCATCCGGTCCGATGTATTTCATGAACGAACCGAGCCTCAACGAGCGCCCGCAGAATGGGGAAGGCCCCTCGGTGGAATATCGCGGCACGCGTCAGTGCCCGTTCTGCGCGGAATCGATCAAGGCTGAAGCAGTCGTCTGCCGTTACTGCGGGCGCGATGTCGGGGCTCCGGCTGCGCCTGCGCAACAGGGCGGTCCGGTGACCGCCGAGGCGATGGAAAACCATTTCAGGGAATTGCAGGCACTGCTTAAAGACCACGATGACGCAGCTGCGGAGAAATTCGCCGAGACCCAGACCCAGCCGGCGACGAACTACGAACCCGAACAGGAAAAGATTCCGCCGTTAAGTCAGCCCGTCTCCGCGGATGTGGTGCGAGAGCTTTCGGGTTGGAAGAAGTTCGGGTAGGCAGGGGCCGGGGCCGCACTCCGGGTGCCGGATTCGACTGTCGAGGTCCGGGCGTTGAGTTCTCGCCCCGACCGTATCACTTCATCTTGCTGCGTACATTCTGGTCCCGGATCGCTTTGCGGCGGATGTCGCGGGCTTTCTTGTTGCGGAGCATTTCGGCGGGGGTGTAACGCATGAGCGGTTCGACGACTGCGCTCTTTACCGGCTTCACTTCATTCATGATGGTCTCCTGAGTGGGGGCAGGGACTATACAGGTACGCATTCAGGAAGTCCGTTCGGTAAATCACACAGCGGGCGGCTAGCCGGCCGTTTCAGTCAACCGTTGCGCTCCTGTTCCATGTTGCGGCGGTGATGGATCAGGCCGGAGCGAAGTTCGTCGAGCTTGCGGTGGATCTGCTGGATCGCGAACTCCGCCTTGATGTTGATCTGGAAATCCTGGTCCGCCTGCAGCCGGTCTTTGATGGCCTGCCGGTTCTGGCTCATCATGATCACCGGCGCCTGCAGCGCCGCAATGCAGGACAGGATCAGATTCAGGAAGATGTAGGGGAACGGATCGGGCGGAGACCGGAGGAAGTAGGCGGTATTGACACCCATCCACAGCAGCAGGAAGCCGCAGAAGCTGATGATGAAGATCCAGGAACCGCCGAAGCGCGCGACCAGGTCGGCCACTTTCTGGCCGATGGTCATTTGCTCGTCGATGACCTCGTTGATGTTTTTCAGTTGCACGCGCGCCAGCAGTTCGTCGGCCGTGCGCAGCCGGTGGATGATGACGCTCATGAACTGGCGCGCGGCGGTCGGGCTGCGGTTGGTGAGCGCGGCGATGCTGGCCAGCGGAATGCAGATCAGGCTGGCGTCTGCCGTTGCGCGCGCCGTGGCCGTGCGCGGCTGGTTGTCGAATACCGAAAGCTCGCCGAAAAACGAACCGGGCTCGAGCGTGGCGAGGATAATTTCCTCGCCCTTGGCCGGCAGCACGATGTCGATGACCCCGTCTTCCACGATGTAGAGGTACTCGGGTAGGTCACCATGGTTGAAAATGACTTCGCCGGCATTGTAGAGCTGCCGCACCGCATCCTTGCGCAGCGGATCGAGCTGCGCCCACGCCAGATTGGCGAACAGCGGCACGTTTTCGATCTGATAGGTTTCATCCATGTCCTGATCTCCCTGGGGCAACCGTTCGACGTCGTGGCGTATTTAACCACCGGGCGGGTTGCGGCGTAAGGGCGTGACGATCCTGACTCTCCTTCCCCTTCAAAGGGAGGGGGAAAATATATAAGGGCAATTTCTCGTTCTTTTTTTCGACGCAGTCGGCGACATCCGGCTCGGATGGATTCGGCTACGATGGGACATCGTCCGATTCGCGGGAGAGAGCAATGCTCGCAGTGATCTTCGAAGTCTGGCCGGCCGAAGGACGGGCCGGCGACTATTTCGACCTGGCGGCGGCGCTCAAGCGCCGACCTGGAGAACATCGAAGGGTTCGTTTCCATCGAGCGCTTCCAGAGCCTGGCCACGCCGGGGAAGTTCGTGTCGATCTCGTTCTGGCGCGACGAGGAAGCGATCCGCGCCTGGCGCGCGCTGGAGCAGCATCGTTCGGCGCAGGCGAAGGGACGCGCCGGGATATTCGCGGACTATCGCCTGAGAGTCGCCTCGGTGGTGCGCGATTACGGCATGAACGATCGCGCCGAAGCGCCGCGGGATAGCCGCGACGCTCACGGCTAACGAAAGGTAGACCCTCACAACGGAATCGAAATCTCACCACGAAGGCACGAAGGTCACGAAGTGACACGAAGAAAAGCGAGAATGAACAACTCGAGTCATGCTGTGGCGCGGGATCGTTGCCGACAGACAATGGAGATCCTGTCAATACAGTCAATTGCTTTCTTTGTCTTTCTTCGTGTTCCTTCGTGTCCTTCGTGCCTTCGTGGTGAGATTGATTAGCCGAAGCGCTTGCGCGCCAATGCCGCGCCGGCGCCGAGCGCCGACAGTTTGGCCATGGCGATGTCGCGGTGCATCGGCGCCATGCCGCAGTTGGTGCAGGGGCGCAGGCTTTCCTTTGGCAGGTATTTCATCGCTTCCGCAATTACGCCGGCGATCTCCTCCGGCGTCTCGACTTTGTCGCTCGCCACGTCGATCACGCCGATCATCACGTCCTTGCCATCGAGCAGCTTCAGCAGGTTCATCGGCACCCGCGAGTGGATGCACTCCACCGACACCTGGTCGATGCGGCTACTGGCCAGCGCGGGAAGGATCTCCTCGTATTGCCGCCATTCGTTGCCGAGCGAATTTTTCCAGTCGATGTTCGCCTTGATGCCGTAGCCGTAGCAGATGTGCACCGCGGTCTTGCAGCGCAGGCCTTCGATGGCCCGGTGCAACGCGTCGATCCCCCATTTCGTCACGTCGTCCATGTAGACGTTGAACGCGGGCTCGTCGAACTGGATGATGTCCACGCCCTGCGCCTCGAGCGCGCGCGCTTCCTGGTTCAGCAGCTCGGCGAAGGCCATCGCCATCTTCACCTTGTCGCCGTAATGGCGATCCGCGATGGTGTCGACGATGGTCATCGGCCCGGGCATGGTGAACTTGAGCTTGTGCTTCGTATGCGCGCGGGCGAGTTTCGCTTCCGGCTCATGCACGCGGCCGCGCAGGCGCAAAGGCGCCACCACGGTCGGCACCATCGCGTCGTAGCGGTTGTTGCGGATGCCCATCTTGACCTTGTGATCGAAGTCGATGCCTTCGACCGACTCGAGGAAGCCGTGCACGAAATGCTGGCGCGACTGCTCGCCGTCGCCGACGGTATCGATGCCCGCGTCTTCCTGCGACTTGATCCACAGCAGCGTGGCGTCGTTCTTTGCCTCGGCGAGTTCCTCGCCGGCAAGCTTCCATTGCGGCCACAGTTTGTTCTGCTCGGCGAGCCAGGACGGTTTCGGAAGGCTGCCTGCGATAGCGGTTTCAAACATGGCGATGTCGGGACCGGTAGTTGAAAAGCGGTACATGATAATCCCGCCCGGGATTGTGCGGATGCGGAAATCGCCGGTTTTGCATGCCGGCCCCGGATCGGCGAGAATCCTTCCGCCGCCACTGTGCTACGGAACCTCGCGCCCGAATCGACCATGATGAAGGTCCTGCTGACGATCTCACGCGCGATCGACGCGCTCAATGAACGCATCGGACGAGCCGTGATCTGGCTCGTGCTGGTGATGGCGCTGGTCAGCACCGTCAACGCGATGGTCCGCTACCTGTTCAACCAGAGCTCCAACGCCTGGCTCGAACTGCAGTGGTACCTGTTCGCGGCGGTATTCCTGCTCTGCGCGGGCTACACGCTGCTGCACAACGAACACATCCGCATCGACGTGCTGTCGTCGCGGCTGTCCGCGCGCAGCCGGATCTGGATCGACATCCTCGGCACCGTGCTGTTCCTGTTGCCGGTGTCGGTCTTCATCGTCTGGCTGTCGTGGCCGGTGTTCGTAAATGCCTGGGTCAGCAACGAGATGTCGAGCAATGCCGGCGGCCTGATCCGCTGGCCGGCGCGGCTGCTGGTTCCGGCAGGATTCCTGCTGCTCAGCCTGCAGGGCGTCTCCGAGCTGATCAAGCGCATCGCCGCACTGAAGGGTCTCATCCCCGATCCGACGACGAAGCCCCCGCCGCCCGTGCCCGTTCCCGAAATAGACAAGGCGGCGCCATGATCGCCTTCGTCACCGCGAACATCGCCCCGCTGATGTTTGCGGCCCTGGTCGTATTCCTGCTGCTCGGCTATCCGGTCGCCTTTGCGCTCGGCGCGGTCGGGCTGTCATTCGGCCTGCTCGGGGTATACCTCGACCTGTTGCATCCCGCGCTGTTCCAGGCTTTGCCCGAACGCATCTTCGGCATCATGTCCAACGATACGCTGCTGGCGGTGCCGTTCTTCACTTTCATGGGATTGATCCTCGAGCGCAGCGGCATGGCGGAGGATCTGCTCGACACCGTCGGCCAGTTGTTCGGGCCGATACGCGGCGGCCTCGCGTATGCCGTCGTGTTCGTCGGCGCCTTGCTGGCGGCGACGACCGGCGTGGTCGCGGCGTCCGTCATCTCAATGGGGCTGATTTCCCTGCCGATCATGCTGCGTTACGGATATGACCGACGGCTGGCAAGCGGCGTGATCGCGGCATCGGGAACGCTGGCGCAGATCATCCCGCCCTCGCTGGTGCTCATCGTGCTCGCCGACCAACTTGGCCGCTCTGTAGGCGACCTGTACCAGGGCGCCCTCCTGCCGGGCCTGATGCTGACCGGCCTTTACCTGGTGTATGTATTCGGCCGCACCGTGCTCACCCCGTTGGCGGCCCCCGCGCTGCCGCCCGAAGCGCGCGGGCTGCGCGGGTTCAAGCTGCTGCGCCGCGTGCTGCTCGTGCTGATCCCGCCGCTCGCGCTGATCTTCCTGGTGCTGGGCACGATCTTCCTCGGCATCGCCACGCCGACCGAAGGCGGCGCGATGGGCGCGACCGGCGCGCTCATACTCGCGCTGGTCAACCGGCGGCTGAGCTGGTCCCTGCTCAGGCAGGCGATGAATTCCACGGCGAAGCTGACTTCGTTCGTGATTTTCATCCTGATGGGCTCGACGATCTTCAGCCTCACCTTTCGCGGCGTCAACGGCGACCTCTGGGTCGAGCACCTGCTCATAGGCCTGCCCGGCGGACAGCTCGGATTCCTGATCGTAGTCAACCTGCTGACTTTCGTGCTGGCCTTCTTCCTGGATTTCTTCGAGCTGGCGTTCATCATCGTGCCGCTGCTCGCACCCGTGGCGGACAAGCTGGGCATCGACTTGATCTGGTTCGGCGTGCTGCTGGCCGTCAACATGCAGACCTCGTTCATGCACCCGCCGTTCGGCTTCGCGCTGTTCTATCTGCGCAGCGTGGCGCCGGCCAACAGCTATCTGGACAAGGTCACCGGCAAATCGACCGCGCCGGTCACCACCGGCCAGATCTATTGGGGCGCGGTGCCCTTCGTCGTCATCCAGTTGATCATGGTTGCCATCGTGATCGCCTTCCCCGCGCTCGTCACTGCCACGCTGCAAAAGGGCACGGTCGATCCGTCGAAGATCGAGATCAACATCCCGCCGCCGGAACACGACCAGCCGGAAAGCGGCGGCAATGCGCCGAAGCGCGATGCCGGATCGGCGCCCGCAAAGGAACGTTCCGGCGCCGAGCAGGGCGGCGACCTGGAGAACCTGTTCAAGAAATCGAAATAGATTTGGCCAGGACCTCGTACGGATAGTTCTCACCACGAAGGCACGAAGGTCACGAAGTAGCACGAAGAAGTGCAAGAAAAAAACGGGAGGAGTGTTCGAAGACCAGGTGATCTGCGTAAACTGAGCGGCGAGTCTTCCCAAAAGTCGGCCACGCGATGCTGGACGGAC
>JANXPQ010000365.1 GCA_025357235.1 Betaproteobacteria bacterium | reverse complement strand
CCCCAAATCACGCAAGATGCCCGCGAATTCCTCCCGCCATTCTCTGAGCGTCGCCTTGCGTATATAGAGCCTCGTGCCTACTTCGCTTTGGGCTTTCACCACCAGGTGCACATGCGGGTGTCCCTGGTCCGTGTGCAGGACCATCGCATAGCGATGCTGAAGGGCGAACTTTTCGCGGGCGAATTCCTGTGTGGCCGCCAGCAATTTCTCCGGCGGCGTACCCGCGGGCATGGAGAAGACGATGTTGTGGACCTGCTTGGGCCGACGATCCTTTTCCCCAGCCTTGGGTCCGGGTCGGTACTGTCCTTTTCCCGCATCGAGGTTCCAGTCGTCGACCAAGTAATCCGCGACATCCTTACCCTGAAGTCTCTCGCCCTCATCGGTGTGGACCTCAAGTTTGCCCTGCCGATCGACGTAGGCGAAATGAGCATGCACCGCATCCGCGCTCTTTCCGCCGCCGGAGACTTTGATCATGACTTCCGGGACACCAGACACGGTGCGTCCGATCTGCGCCAACTGTTCCGCGCTGAACTGCAGCGGCGCATGGCACCCGCGTCGGCCGTAGCTCACCAGATCCAGCTCGGCCAACCGCCCACTGCTGGGAAGACTAACGCGCTTCGACATCGGCCGACTCCCAGCTGATGCGGTTGACCTTGACGACTTCACGCAGGCTCTGCCGCAGTTCCTCCACCGCATGGAGAACAGCCGGGAGTTCCACGCTCAGCCCTGGATCGACGCTCTGAC
The DNA here is from genome assembly GCA_025357235.1 of Betaproteobacteria bacterium. GTDB lineage: Bacteria > Pseudomonadota > Gammaproteobacteria > Burkholderiales > JACQAP01 > JACQAP01. The sequence continues at coordinate 2,329 of JANXPQ010000365.1, read as the reverse complement.
TTTCGCTCACCGCGCCAGCGATCTGATTGAGGCGACGACCGATCGCGCTGATTTCCGACAGGCCGCGCTCAAGGCGCGCCAGCTCCTCAAGCGGCATCGGCGGATCCGCTCGCACATGGGCTCGAATCAGGGCGGCCGCATAAGTGGTGTACTTCATGCCACGCCGCTGCGCCCGCAGTCGCAGCCACTTCCCATCGCCGGGACGCAGCCGCAGGGAAATGCGATCCCCCTCCTCCACTTCGCCGTGGTGCTCCTCACCCGCTTCGTCAACCGGGTTGCGTTCCAACACCGAATCGATGAGCAGCCCCAGGAGCTTGGACTCCGACAGGCCACGGCTGAGCGCAAGCGCTGCGAACCCGGCTTTCTGGTCGGGGGTAGGCCAAGCAGTGATACTGGCACGGGAGCCGGGTCTCATCACAATACCGTTCATAAATATTTACATACAGTATTTGTATGACGCCAGTCTATCCTGCCCTCAAGTCCGTTTCAAGCATTTTTGTTCGCGGCGGCAAAGAATCGGTTTGTTCAGTAGTCTGGAGCCGTCGAAGGGGCTCCTCGGTTAGTCCACGTTTGGCAGAATCGTGAATCAATACGAGACGACGATATTTTACACACGAAGCTCGTTCGAGAGGACCGGCCGTGGCGCCTGGTCGCAGCCGTCGGGGTCAGTCTGTGGGCTGTCTTGAATGCGCCGCACGCCAGTCATGGGTTACGAGGGCGCAGGGCGCAAACAAACCACCGGCCGGACGCGTCGCCCGCGACGGGTCCGTTTCCCGGGGGATGCCAAGCACAGCGCGGCGGGGGTCTCTTGCGCACTTGTCCGAAGGCCAAGGGTGAAAGAGGCCCCCAAGAGCGGGTTTTTATCCGCCCTCTGATCGGGACCCGGGACGGATTCCGGAATGCACCGATCTGATCTGATCCTGCGGGCTAGCCTGTGCCGCGGAGGCCTTCTCTGGGCCGGCCCGCGGAATAGGGAAAAGAACACGCCGTTGCGTCCAACCCGTTCCGCCCGGGGAAAGGCGGGCGCGCCTGCGCCCCCCTTTCCGTCTTCGGGATTCTCGGTCAGGCTGCTTGTGCCTGTGTCACCTGCAGGCTGTGCAGGTAATCGACAGCGCGTTGAGCATGGGCAGCAGCGGAGAATATCGCACGCTTGTCGTCACGCAGGACTTCCAGCCAGTGCGCCAGATAGGCGGCATGATCCTCACGTGGCTCCGGGGTGATGCCGAGATCCGCACACAGGAACGCCGCACCCAACTCGGCATCGAGAACCAGGACGACGGACTCATAAGCTTCTGAATCTCTCAGGATGCGGTTCCTCGCCTCGCGCAATTGATCTCTGAAGTAACACTTGATCTCTGGAGTCATGGCCAAAATAGGTCTAGCCGACTTTCATTCGGTTGCCAGTAGCTCAGACTTCGATTTGACAAGCTCAACCGTCAAGCCTGCTTCTGTAGCTGCAAAGAACCGATCGATCTCATCAACCATCTCGTATGGCAAAAACCGAACCCGTGTGTGAAGTCCCAATTCGCGAAACGAAGGCCGAGCAAGTTGGTCGCGGACTTTCCCGCGACGTTCGCTTGGGGCCACGATGAACATAGGGTAGGTCGAGTTCGGAGCCATAATCGACAGGTCTGCAAATCGGAGCAATCCAGAATAAATGGCGGTCGAATTTTCTACTTCGTATGCAGCGTCAACTCGATACTCTTGCTTCCAGACAACATCAATGTTCTCGACATATGACTTCGGTAGATCTATAGCGGTCGTAAATGTTGGGTCGAAACCTTGAAATTCGTAGCTGTTAAGAATGCGCGTCTGGTCTGCGGGAGGAACCCAAATTCTCTCTCCGGCTTTCTGTCCTAAACGAGCCAGCATGTATTGCATTCGCGTGTGGTCTGAAGCGACCTCCGGGGACGTATCCGCGCTCTCGTCTGGCGAGGGTGCCGGCGGATCGGCGAGACCCAGATCGAATTGACGCCGGCTCTCTTCAACCGCTCGATGTTTCTCTAGCTTCTCTCCCGCCTTAATCCGTACCAAAATCGAATATAGGTCATCGTAATTCGAATAGAATTTGTCCAGCTTCTCATCCGAGACATGCGCAAAGCCCTGCGGCGTGTAATTGTCGGCATAGTTGAACACACGGCGTAACGCCTCAAATGGAAGGTCGATTTCCCGTGCATCAGCGATAAAGTAAATCAGCTCCCAAGGAGTCGCATCCAGACCACCAGTCAACGGTTGCCACAGATTGCGAGACAGTTCGGGGCTGATTGTCTTTCCGGCGATCTTGCCGATTGGACCTATCCAGAATTTTGTGTGTGAGGCATACCATGTC
>JANXPQ010000359.1 GCA_025357235.1 Betaproteobacteria bacterium | reverse complement strand
GCTTGACGGACGCTGCCTGGTTCGCATCGTCATCCTGGTTGTAGAGCGGCAAGACGCCGAACTGCACCTGCTTGAACGAAAACTCCGGGGGCGCCAGTTTCGCGACGGCACCAGCCAGCTTGCGGTTGAAGGAATCTTTGCGAAGGCTGCCTACCACTACGACGATTTGGCACTCACTCATGACGATCTCCTATGTCGGTTAAATAACCCACGGTGAAGCGCTGACGTGCAGGCGCTGGATTCTAAAGCTCATCGATCATTGCGACGACATAATCCGGAACGCAGATCCTGCTGTCGCCTTTCGCGTCCGCTGCCTGAATTGCGCGGACAGAGTGGGCAAAACGCACGACCCTGTTACTCGTCCGGCTGCACATTTGATGTCACTTGCTGTTCGGCCCACCCAACCCGAACCGCTCCCAGGCAAATTCGAATTGCCAGCGCGCGAATTCGTCCGGAGGCAACGGCCTGCAGAAGAGGTAGCCCTGAAGCTCGTCGCAGTCTTGCTGGATCAATGCCTGCGCCTGGTCTGCGGATTCGATACCCTCGGCCACAACCTTCAGTCCCAGCGAGTGCGCAAGGGAGATCGCCGCGGCGACGACGGCGCGATGCCGTGCTTGCTGCATCATGTTGTGTACGAAAACCCGGTCTATCTTGAGCGCGTGTACGGGCAGGGTCGCGATGTAGCTCAGCGACGAATAGCCCGTTCCAAAATCGTCGATTGAGATGCGCACGCCCAGATCTCTGATGCGGGCAAGTACTTCGTGCGACCTCGCCGGATCTTCCATCAGGGCCGTTTCGGTGAGCTCAAGTTCCAGGAGACCGAAGTTCGCGCCCGATATTACACGCAGCGCCTCAAGGTATCCGAGAAATTCCGGATCGCGAAGATTGTTTGGCGACACATTGACCGCGATTGGAATTTCAATGCCGCATTGCCGCCAATCGACGATCTGTTTCAGGGCCGCGTCCATGACCCAATACGTGATCGGTCTGATTAACCCCGTATGTTCGGCCAAGGGAATGAAGTCGTTCGGCGGCACCAGTCCGCGTTCGGGGTGCTGCCAGCGTACCAGGGCTTCGACTCCGCAAACCCTGCCTGCATGCACGTCAATCTTTGGCTGATAGAACAGCAGGAGCCCGCCGTCCCTGATTGCCTTGCGCAACTCGGCGAGGAGCGTTAGGTGTGTCGGGCTTTCCGTCTCGCTTTCACCGCTATACAGCGCGTAGTCGGCGCCCGCAGCCCTGGCCTGCCGGATCGCGATGTCGCTGCGCCGGATCAGCGAGTCGGGATCGGCGCCGTGAGAGGGGAACAAAGCCACGCCAATGGTCGACTGCACGTCAAGAGGGATTCCCGCGAACTCGAAAGGATTGATCATGACCTCCTGGAGTCTTGCGACGCTCGCGCGGGCAAGCCCGGCGTCCGCTTTCGGGATGACGAGTGCAAACGATTCATCCGCGATTCGTGCCAGAAAGTTGCCGTGGTCCACCGCATTGCGCAGGCGCGAGGCGATGTTCTTCAACAGGTCGTCGGATCCTGCGATGCCGATGCCGTCCTGGATCTCGCTAAAACGGTCCACGCTCAGCGTCATCAGGGCAAGCGGCTCTCCACGCAGCCGCGCGCCCTCGATGGCTGCGCCGAGGCGGATGATGAGCTGGACCCGGTTAGGCAGCTCGGTGAGCGAGTCGAAATTGGCCAGACGCTCGGCCCTTGCCTCGGCGCGATGGCGCTCCACATTCGATCGGTGAGTGGCAATGCCGAACGCGAGGTCTGCAGCGAGTTCTTCCAGCAAGGTAACCTCTTCAAAATCGAACGCGTCCGTCTCCTTCGCATAGATCGACAGCACCCCGAACGTGACGGTCTCGCTCACAAGGGGAAGGGCGATGGACGATGCATAGTCACGCTTCAATGCATCATCGCGCCAGGCAGCCATTCGAGGGTCTGCGCCGATATTCTTGCTGACCTGCAGTGTCCCCGTTCGCACCGCGGTTCCCGTTGGGCCGCGGCCGCGTTCCGTATCCGCCCAGGTAATCGCCACGCCCCCGAGATAGCCGGCCTCGTATCCGGTCTGCGCCACCGGGCGAATGGACTTGCGCTCGTCGTGCTCGACGAAACCGATCCAGGCCATCCGGTAGCCGCCCAGTTCGACCAGTACCTTGCAAACCTGGTCCAGCAAGACGTGTTCGCTTTCGGCACGGATGAGCGCCTGGTTGACTGCGCTCAATACGCGCAAGGCGCGGTTCGCTCTCTTCAGGGAGAGAACCGCGCGATTCCAATCCGTTATGTCGGTCGCGATCGCGCCCCAATTTATGATTTTTCCGCCGTCGTCGAAGATCGGGAACTTCGCAACGAGGTTCGTGTGCAAGCCGTCCGTGTACTGGGCGGCTTCTTCGACTTCGACCGGGGTACGGCCGGCAAACACGCGCGCATCGTGCGCCGCGAACTGCGCGGCCTGCCCGGCCGAAAAGATCTCTGCATCCGTATGGGACAGGACTTGCTCCGTCGTGAGTCCGTACGCCTCCTTGAACCGGTCGTTCACGAAGACATAGCGGCCTTCGGTATCCTTCATGAACATGAGCGAAGGACTTTCGTTCAGGAAAGTGCGCAGCTGGGCCTCGCGGTACCGCAAATCCTGCTCCGCTCGCTGGCGTTCCGTGATGTCGCGAAAGTACCAGATGCGCCCATAATACTCTCCCTCGGAACCGACCACAGGCGCCGTGAACCGGTCTACGGTTCTCCCGTCCTTTGTCCGGATTACGTCTCGGCACTTTTCCTCTTTGTGCTCGTAGAGATAGGTCACTCGCTCGATGAACTCTCTCGGTGCTTCGAGTTTGTCCAGCACGGACTGGAGCGCACGCTCGTCGGATCGTGACGCGATCACCTCATCCGGGATACCCCACAGGTCAACGAATCTCCGGTTGAACGAAACAATCTTTCCGTGCTCGTTGACCAATAGAATGGCGTCGAGCGAAGTCTCCTGTTGGGTTGAAAGAATGGAGTTCTTCCGTTCAAGCTCGTGCTCCAGGTTCCAACGCTCGGTGACGTCGCGCAAAAATACCGTGAAGGTTTTTTTACCTGCGACTTCGAGCTTTGAGATCGACGCTTCGGCAGGGAACTCGCTGCCATCCTTGCGGCGCCCCAAAACCTGGCCACGTAGCGCCATCGGGCGCGACGAACCCGGCGAATCCGCAAATTGGACGATATGCCGCCGATGTGCCTCGACAAATTGATCGGGTATCAACAGGTCCAAACTCTGACCGATAATTTCGTCGGGCACGTAGCCAAATATTCTTGCGGCGCCCCTATTGAAACGCGAGATGACTTGCGCCTCGTCGATGGAGATTATCGCGTCGTCAGCCAGATCCAGAATTTCCGCCAGCACGGCGTCACTGGTGCGCAGCGCGTAATTCGTTTTTTTGCGCTTCACCAAATACCGCGCACCCACAACGACCCCTTTGGGACCCCGCTTCTTCTGGCGGGATGTCCGCTTGATTGCGGGTGAACGCGTTTTCGGTCTGCCTGCCATATTCCTCGATCAGTAAGCTCTTTCGCCTTCTCACAACGATACATCGCACGTCTAGGGGGCAGCCGAAATGCTGCGTCGCCCCAGAGGGTCGGGCCTGATTGGCACACGTCTTTGATCCGGGTCAAAGCCTCGCCCACGAATCGAGAATCTTACGTTCGGGGGCGTGCCAGAAATGCCATTGTGCTCTGGCAATAAAGTGATCCGCCAGCGGCGACCAAGCTTTCCTACCCGGGGAACGGCAATCTTCCTGCGGGATGGTTGACACCTTGGGCTAACCGAACTTCGCGGATTCCCGGTGGTAGGGACGACTAAGTAATTAATGCGTCATGGGCGCGCACTCGAAGGTCTGCACTGCAGAGAGTTCGCGGCGGCGGCTACGGGTCAGGTGCCTCTTTCAACACACACTGCCTCACAATATCCGGGTCGGATGGTGGCAAGACTGTCCACCGTCAGGAAACCCAGCACGACCAGCATGACGAGCGTGGAACTGATGGCGCCGGCGCGCCAGAGGCGGGGTCTTCAGCGTACATTCGTCCTCCCGGTCGTGAATGACGGGCGAATATACGGGTTACCCGGCCGTTACCTTTCTTTTCACAATAGTCGGACGAAGTGCGTGAACGGGTTTGATGCAGATCAAGAGAATATGATTTAAGGCGCCGCCATTACCGGCAATGGCGTTCATCCCATGCGGGGAAATCCGCCCCTGATCTGATATGTAAGACGGGCAACGGCCGATCACATCAACGCGCATTCAGCGATGCGTTAACTGTTGCGACCCACCTTCTTCGCAATTCGCCCCGCGGTTTTTTTCACGACTTTCTTCGCCGTCTTCCTGACCAGCTTCCTAGTCATTTTTTTGGCCGGCTTCTTTTTCCCCCGCGTTGCTTTTTTGGCTGCCTTCTCCGAGGGCTTCCGCGCAGGGCGCTTCTTATCGAGCAGCTTCAGAATTTCCTCGATGACCGCCTTCTCGATGCGCTTGGCCAGGCTTATGTCTTTTTTGGACACTTTCTTGGTCGCCATTCGTTCTCTCCATAAGTAGTTTGGGATACTGAACGCGGGAAAAGCTTAGCACTACTGGAATCGACGGCAAGATGGGTAACCAGTCCTCTGCGCAGGCTCGAGTATTTAGCGCTCGAGGCCTCAGCGTCCACCGGCCGGCTTGTGATCAGACGATGCAGAGCAATCCGCCCCTGATCTGCCCGCCGAGGTAAATGGCATGCGCAAGCCCGTATGCGCCGAACGCCATCACGATTGCACCGGAACAGATGCGCGCGATTCTGCCAGTAAGCAGCGAGCGCGAGCGCTGGAGCAGCACCGCCGCTGCCATCAGGTTCGGCAAGGTCCCCAGGCCGAAGGCCAGCATCAGAATCACGCCCTTGAGCGCGCTGCCGCTCAACAGGGCGGTGAACAGAACGGTGTACACGAGCCCGCACGGCAACCAGCCCCACAGCATGCCGAGCGCCAATGCCTTCGGCGCGGAATCGGCCGGCAGGAAGCGGCGGGTGAGCGGCTGGACGCGCTGCCAGAGACCGGCGCCCAGGTGTTCGAGGCGCGTGATCGGGCTGCGCATTCCGGCCAGATACAGGCCCAGCGCGATCAGAAGAAGATTCGCGGCGACATAGACGAAGATCTGCACCGGCAGCCACTCATCGAGCAAGAGTCCGAGGCTGCCGATGGCGCCGACGGCGGCGCCCGCGAGCGCATAGCTGGCAATGCGCCCGGCGTTGTACGCAAGATGCATGAGCCAGGGCCTGATATTGCCCGCCGACTGGCCGACCAGCGCGGTGACGATGCCGCCGCACATGCCTGCGCAATGCACGCCTCCGAGGAATCCGGTCAGCACCGCCGCGCCCAAGATCATCCAGGTGACGGTCATGTCGAATCAGGTGCGGTGCGTTCCCGGCTGGGCGAGCATCCGGTCCGCGGCCCGGAAAAAGCGGCGCGCATGTTCCAGCATCTGGCCGTCGGTGGGATGGTCGACCGTTTCCACTGCCTGGTGATGATCGATCCAGATTACGGCGTGCTCGTGCAGCATTGGCTGCTTCCTCTTCAGAGTTGCGTCGGCCTGTCGCCCGGCTGGGCGAGTGCTCATGGTCGTTTGACCAGTTAATTTCCCATAACGGCACGGGCTTCGCATGTATTCTTGGCCATACCCGGCACCCGGCTATTGATGCAGATCAAACGCAGCATAGGGCTGCCTTTCGCTCACGGCGGCACCGCTTGCCCGGAAAAACACGAGCTGGCGGGCCCGTCCGTGTTCCAAAAGACGGTGGGCATCCGTTAAGCTGCATCAACAGGCCGATTTTGCCTGCCCGCAAAATGCCGGCTTGAAAGTTAGGACTGCGGGATACCGACCAACCAAGCAACGGGAACCAAGCGATGTTGTGGGAGACGCTAAGCGCTGCGCGTGATATCGGGCGATTATACGAAATCGCCACTGTTCTGATTCGTTATGGCTTCGGCGATATAGCGCGCCGGCTGGGCATCACCGGCGCACTCGAACGCGTCGGCAGAACGTTGCGCCGGAGCCGCCATGATGCGATAGACCGCATGACATCGGCGGAGCGGGTAAGGCACGCGCTGGAAGACTTGGGACCCACCTTCGTCAAGCTCGGCCAGATTCTTTCCACCCGCGTCGACCTGCTTGCTCCGGACTGGATCGCCGAGTTCGAGAAGCTGCAGGATCATGCCGCGGCGGTTCCTTTCGACGCGATCCGGGCACAGCTTGCCGCGGACCTTTCCGCCGATCCCGACAGCGTGTTTGCGGAACTGGATCCGGCGCCGCTCGCCGCGGGATCCATCGCCCAGGTTCATCGTGCCCGATTGCCCGACGGCACCGCCGTGGTTCTGAAAATCCGTCGCCCCGGAATCGAATCCGTGGTCGATGCCGACCTGCGCATACTGCGCCACCTTGCAGAACTGGTTGAACGCGAATGGCCGGTCCTGCGGCGCTACAAGCCGCGAGCCCTGGTGCGCCAGTTCGAACGGTCGCTGCGACGCGAACTCGATCTCAGGACCGAGTGCCGCAATGCCGAGCGCATTGCCGCCAACCTGGCCGCGGACGAGAACATTGTCGTTCCCGTTATCTACTGGCAATGGGCGACACAACGGCTGAATGTTCAGGCCTATGTGGATGGAATTCCGGGACGGGAACTCGCCGCCGTCGATGAAGCCGGACTCGATCGGCGCATCCTGGCACAGCGCGGGGCCAACGCGGTGTTGCAAATGGTGCTGGCGGACGGCTTCTTTCATGCCGACCCGCATCCGGGCAATGTCTTCTATCTGCCGGGAAACCGGCTTGCGTTCATCGATTTCGGGATGGTGGGCAGGCTCACCGGGGAAAGGCGCGACCAGTTGTCCGACCTCCTCTACAGTTTCGCGCAGCGTGATTCGGGGCGCGCCGCCGAATTGCTGGTGGACTGGGCAGACGAGCCGGACGTGGACATGCAGAGCCTTGGCGCGGACATCGAGGGTTTCATCGACGAATTCCACGGTATCCCGCTCGATCAGATCGAAGTGGGCCGCCTGCTCGGGGACCTGACAGCCCTGATGCGCGAGCACAAGCTGGCGCTCCCGTCGGACCTTGCGCTGCTGTTCAAGGCCGCAATCTCCCTGGATGGCCTGGGCCGCATGCTCGATCCGGATTTCGACATGGTCAGCGCAGCGCGCCCGTTTCTGGAACGCATCGTCCGTGAGCGCCGTTCCCCCCGTGCGCTGGCGAAGCTGGGCGCAACCAGCCTGCGCGAGGCCATCGCGCTGGTGGCAGGCCTGCCCAGAGATTTGCGCCACCTGTTGAAAGCGTTGGACAGGGGCGCAATGACCGTGCACGTGGACGTCTCCCACCTCGACCGGGTGTTCGAGCGCATGGACCGATCCGTGAGCCGCCTGACGATGGGCATCGTGACCGCAGCGCTGATCATCGGCTCTTCCATCGTCATGACGGTGAAAACCGAATCGACGTGGTTCGGCCTGCCCCTGTTCGGACTGCTGGGATTCGTCGGCGCAATCGTCTGCGGCATCTGGCTGCTGATCTCGATCGTGCACAGCGGATACCACGACTGATTGCAGCGGGCACGCCGGCTCCGTGCCGTGTCATTTGTCCAGAGACAGAATCCAGCCCACCAGTTTCCTGGCGTCCGCTTCGTTGATCTCAACGGCATTCGGCAACATTCCCGCTCCCTTCGCTTTACCTTTCCAGTGGCGATCGGAGGGATTCGAACCTGTACCTTGCAGGACAACCTGGGTCAATCGCTCTGTCGCATCCATGCGGCCTTTGTACTTTTTGGCGACGTCCTTCCACGCCGGACCGAGCGGCAGCGTTTCTTGCCCGCCGGGTATTCGCGGTGCGATGCGATGACAAAGGTAACAGCCGCTTGCCTTGGCCAGATCATTCATTTCCTTGTCTTCCTGCTTTGACGCCAGCACGGACTTCCCGTTTGCAAGGAGAATGATCAACAAAACCACAATGCGAATGCCGGACATCCTCATAGGTTCCTCGTCAGAAAGAATTTTTCGATTGCCCGGCACAATAACGCTATGAGCTCGGCTGATTTCGAAATCGTCTACCGCGACACAAAAAATATCCGCTTTGCCTGACGGACGTTGTCTTGATATTGCCTTCACCGGAGCCTGGCCGACATACATGGTTCCCGGGACGCTTGATTTCAGACAATCTCCTTCTTTACCTACACGCGCTCTTGTGCACTCTGCAGAGACTCCATACAGGCACGAAGAGTATCACCGTCACAATCGAGGCACACCCGGTTTTTCACTCTTTTCGCGCCCTTGATTGATTGAGGTCAAGCTTTTTGAGTCGCCCTGAATTAGCCTTGTCGAATTGATTGGCGCTCAATATATTGCGATATGGCGTGCTGCATTTCTTACGCTTGCGAAAGAATTGCCGGTTGAGAACATTTTTTCCGGTGCGAGTCAATTCAGATTCGGCGTTAACTATTCCAATATTGAATGGGCAGGCAACTTTGTCCGAGAACTGAAACCTGGAGACAACATGCGCAAAACGATGAAGGCTTCTCTTGCATTCGCACTCCTCTTTCTTGCATCCGCAACAAGCTACGCCGACGACGTCAATTGGCAGAGCGTCAAATCGGATGCCTGCGGCGGTTTCACCGTGCAGATGCCAGGCACGCCGAAGGAAGAATCCGCGACCGAGAAAGAAATCATCATGCGCACGTACTCGGTGAACGAATGGCCCGAAGGCATTTTCACCGTCGCCTGCATCGTTTACTTACCCGGCGCCAAGGTGGACGTTCAGGGTGAGCTCACCGCCAATCGGGATAATTTCAACACGGAATCCGACGCAACACTCATTTCGGAAACGGCGATAACACTGCAAGGCGTTTCCGGCGTTGATTTCACTTCACAAAGTACGAAGCATAGAACCAACTACCGTGTCCGGATCTTCGCTGACGGCAATCGCGTGTACCTGGCTTCGGCGGGTGTGCGCAAGGGGCACGACGATCTCATAAAAATCGAGCAGTTCCTCGGCTCCTTCCATTTGACCGATCGCTGACGAATCCATGTACGAACCGAAATGGTTGCTCGATCCAGCCTTGCGGCCTGCCGGAATCCCGCGCATGAATCGCGGGCGCCACCCGGATCGAGGTTTTGCTTAGCATGGAAGTTCCCTGCATCCGTTAGCGCATGAGATTTCAAATCGCATCAAGGAAGTCCCCCGGTCCATGAATACGACCGGGGAGCCCAAAGGGTTCGCAGTCAAGGCGACCGGGCTTACACGCAGGTTCGGCAGTCTGACGGCGGTCGATCATATCGACCTGAGCATTCCATACGGCGAGATCTTCGGGCTGTTGGGCGCAAACGGCGCGGGCAAAAGCACCGTCGTCAAGATGCTCACAACGCTGCTTGCGCCGACATCCGGGAATGCGCAGGTCGGGGGGTTCGACCTCATCAAGTCTCCTGCAGAGGTCAGGGGGCGCATCGGCTATGTGCCGCAGCTCCTGTCGGCCGACGGCGCCCTCACAGGCTACGAGAACCTGCTGCTGTCGGCGAAACTCTACGGGTTGCCCCGCGCGGAAAGACGCATGCGCATCGGCGACGCACTGAACTTCATCGGGCTCACGGATTCGGCGCACAAGCTCGTGAAGACCTATTCCGGCGGCATGGTTCGCAGGCTGGAGCTTGCGCAGGCCATGCTGCACCGGCCGGCAGTCCTGTTCCTGGACGAACCGACGATCGGGCTCGATCCCCTGGCGCGCCATTCCGTATGGGATCGCCTGCGCGACCTCAGGCGCGACTATGGCATGACGGTCCTGATCACGACCCATGACATGGAGGAAGCCGAAGCGCTCTGCGGCGAGCTGGCGATTCTGCATGCGGGAAAAGTCGCCGTCGTCGGACAACCGGCCGAACTGCGCGCTGGCCTCGGCGCCGGTGCGACCATGGATGATGTGTTCGCGCATTACGCGGGGGGCGGGATCCGTGAAGGCGGCAATTTCGGCGACGCCGTGCAGACCCGCAGGACCGCCCAGCGGCTGGGTTGAGATCCCATGGACCGATTCCTGCGCGAGAGCGCCGCAGTCGCAGAAGTGGAGTTGATCAAGCTCGTTCGCGATCCGACGGAGATATTCTCGCGCGCCGTGCAACCGGTATTGTGGCTGGTGGTGTTCGGCCAGGTCCTCGCCCATGTCCACGGCATTTATACCGGGGAGGTCGGCTATCTCGCGTTCATCACGCCCGGAATCCTCGCCCAGAGCGTGCTGTTCAGCGCCATCTTCTATGGCATTGCCGTGATTTGGGAGCGCGACCTCGGCGTCGTGCACAAGCTGCTGGTGAGCCCCGCCCGCCGGATCTCCCTGGTTTTCGGCAAGGCCGTCTCCGCCGGATTCCGCGGCCTGGTGCAGGCGGCCGTCATCTACGTCGTCGCGTTCGTCATGCACATCACCCTGCGCCAGGAGCCGCATGCCATCCTGGGCGTGCTCGCCGGCGTGTTGCTGGGATCGGGTCTCTTTTCCACCTTTTCTCTCATCATCGCGTGCATCGTGAAGACGCGCGAGCGCTTCATGGGAATCGGCCAACTCCTCACGATGCCGATGTTCTTCGCCAGCAACGCAATCTATCCACTGGATCTCATGCCCGGCTGGCTGCGCATCGTCGCGCAGCTCAATCCCCTCACCTACCTGGTCGATGCACTGCGCGGGCTCATGATCGTGGGAGGTGAAAGCGTGCATGGCTACACCGTGGATTTCGCGGTATTGATCGCAGTGTTCGTCGCGCTGCTGATGGTCGCCGTAAGGCTGTATCCAACCTTGGTCGAATGAGCACAGCGGCAAGGGGCAATTCAACTCTGCGGGCATAACCAGCCGGAGAACAGTTTCCACCGTCGATGATTGCCTTGATCTGCATCAAGAGGCTGCCACCCGATCGCGCTAACGTTTGCTCCGCAGCCGGTCGCTTCCGGATTCGGCACAATGCGAGGACGGCATGAATGTAAGCCAAAGTGACACCTTTCACGGGTCTTTCACGAGTGTGCTGAAAATTGCAAGCTGGGTGATAGTGGCGACACTAACGCTGGCTGGCATTATGTCGCCGACACCGTTGCGAGCCGCCTCAGACGAGGCGACAGGCAAGCAGATCTATGACGTGCACTGCCTTGGCTGCCACGGTGACGAGAAGACAACCGGCACCATCGGTCCGAGCCTGATTGGCATTGTCGGTCGCAAGGCGGCAACCGGAGAAAGCGGTGTTCACTCGCGTGCACTAATGGAAGCGGATATCACGTGGAACGAAGTGTTGCTGCGCAAATTCCTCGCTGCCCCATCCAGGCAGGTGCCGGGCACCATTATGCCTGTCGGCGTATCCGATCCTCAGCAGCTTGACGATCTGCTCGCCTACCTGCGTACGCTTCGCTGAAGCACCCACGGGAGCCGGATGACGTTAATTCCAGAGATGAGTCGGCAAGCGCGCCGCCGGCACATCATGACGGCATTCTTTCAACACGACGTTACAAATCGGTGCGAATTCTGTTCCCGTCGCTGCTCATGCATCGGCGGAGAAATAAGCGCTCGGCTCGCCGGCAAAAAATGCCCGGCGCTTGCGCAACCGGGCGAAGTTGACCACTTTCTGAAAGGAACTACCTAAAGTGGTCAGGAAGAATCTGGGGTCATGCGCAGACGATCTGGGGTCATGCGCAGACGATCACTGGATGGCGATCGTGTTCCGGCGGGAGCCGGCCTTCTTCGGCAGCGTCAGTTCCAGCACGCCATCGCTGTATTTCGCATTTGCAGTCTTCTCGTCGATGTCCTGTTCGAGCGTGAAACTGCGCGACATGCTGCCGTAGTAGCGCTCGCTTCGGATCACGCGGTCGCCTTCCTTCTGCTCCTTCTCGCGTTTGACCTCCGCGGAAATGGAAACCGCGTTGCCGTCGATATCTACCTTGATGTCTTCCTTTTTCACGCCGGGAATCTCGGCGCGAACGATATAGGCACCCTCGTTTTCCTTCACATCCATCTTGATCTGCGGCGCCTGCTGGTCGACGCGCACAGGCCGCAGCATGAAACCCTTGAACAAATCGTCCAGCTCACCGAAGGGATCGTATCGCGTTACATTTGCCATGCTCATTCTCCTTCTGTCTCCATGTTGGCGGCTGCGCCGCGGTCAAATTGAACCGTCTCGACCTGGCTGTCGGCGGCACCGAAGCGCTCCCGCATTTCCGCCTCGGCCTCATACCAGTCCTCGTCTGCCGAACCGCCCTCGAAGCCGCGTGCTTCGGCGCGGTAGTAGGCGGCGTTCGCGACCATGTCCTGCCATTCCTCATCGTTGAACTCGTTACGCGGATCCCAGGTCGTGCCGTGTTTCGAACCTGCCACGACCGGCGGATGTTTCGGTGAACGCCCGGCAGGCACCGTTTGCCTTGATCCGGTTGCCGGCGTGCGGCGTGCATTTGCGTTGATCATGATACAAATTTCCTGTCCATAAGCCGCCAATAAACAGGACGGCGACGAATGCAATGGTAGGCAAACCCCAAATGCCTTCCTTGACGCACATCAAAAACTACCCGGGAAAGGACGGAATTCCGGCGCCTTCACATCGACATCGACCGGCAAGCGTCGCCCGTCGCGGCGGTCAGCGGGTCCGGATCGACTTCTCCAGATGCGGCGGGCGATCGGGATCCCGGCCGCGCTGGCGCGCAAGCTGCGCCAGTGCCGGGTACAGGGCGTAGAGCGAGACCAGCGGCTGCAGCAGCTCGTGCCCCGCTTCGGGCACGCGAATCACTTCGGCACCGTACTCAGGCTCGCAGCCGGGCGACAGCAGCAGAATCGGTGCTCCGGCGGCATGCAGGCGCGCCATTGCTCCGCGCACGCTCTCGCGGCTATGCCGGTCGCCCGCCAGAACAATCGCCGGCATGTCGCGCGATGCCATGGCGATGGGCCCGTGAAGCAGTTCAGCGGCACTCTGCGCATTGGCCAGCAAGCCCGGTACTTCTTCGAGCTTGAGCGCCAACTCCGCGGCGACCGGCAGCGCCGCGCCTCGCGCCACCACGAACGCGTGTTCGCAGCCGTCGAGGGTGCGCATCGCGCAAAGCCAGTCCACGTTCCGGCAACGGTCGAGCGCGCCCGGCAGTTCAGCCAGCGCAGCGCGCAGCGGCTCGTCCCTGCTCCACATCGCGACGAGATGCAGCGCCGCTGTCACGCTCAGCATGAAAGTCTTTGTTGCAGCGACCGCGCGCTCAGCCCCGGCTCCGATCTGGATTTCAAAGTCCACTTCGCGTCCGAGGGCCGAGTCCGGTTCGTTGATCAGGCCAAGCGTGAGCGCGCCGCCGGTGCGAGCGGCGCGCGCGGTGAGCGCAAGATCGACGCTCGCTCCCGACTGGGAAATCGCCAGCGCTACTGCGCGCTCCAGGCGCAGCGTTCGACCGTACACCGATGCGATGGAAGGCGGCAGCGAGGCAGTGGGCAAACGCAGGCTCAGCGCGGCGACGTAGCCGGCGAAGGCCGCCGCGTTGTCCGAACTCCCACGCGCGATCGTGGCAATCAGTGCCGGCGCCAGCCGATCGAGACGCGCGACCGGTTCTTCCAGTTGCTGCGGAAGCCGCTCCGCCTGCCGGGCCAGCAGGGCCGGAATTTCCGCCGCTTCGCTCTCAAACATCGATGATGCGGTCAGCGTGTTCACAATTACGCTGAGCGCTCAACCGCGCAGCCTGCGCTGGCGTCCGTACAACAGCATGAGCGCGAGCAAAGTAAGGCCGAACACGATCTGCCGGCCGAAAGGCGGGATGTTCAGCGTAGTCAGAATGCTCTGCAACAGAATCAGTACGATCGCGCCGGCCATGGTACCGACATAACCGCCCGCCCCGCCCGCCAGCGACGTGCCGCCGATGACGACCGCGATGACCGACGGCAGCATGTACTGGTCGCCCGCGCCCATGAACACATATTCCGTGTATCCGAGCAACAGGATGCCGGTCACCCCCGCGAACAAACCGCTCAGCGCGAACAGCAGCGCGCGTGTGCGTCGCACCGGCACCCCCGCCAGTGCCGCCGCCGCCTCGTTGGCGCCGATCGCATAGACGTTGAAGCCGAAAGTGGTCCGGCGCAGCAAGAGCGTGAGCGCTACGCCGGTCAGAGCCCAGATGAAGAGGATGCCGGGCAATCCCAGCACGAGCGGCTCGTTCACCAGGCGACTCAACATGGGCGCAGACCGGCCGGAGGGCACGCCCCGTGTCAGCAGCACGAGTCCGCCCTGCACCACGCTGAGCATGCCGAGCGTCATGACCAGCGGCGGAATCCGCAGCAGCGTCACGCCCAGTCCGGTTACCAGTCCGATCATGAACGCCGCCCCGAGCACCAGCACAACGCCGTGCAGAAGGAGCGCATCCTGCTGCTGCATGAGGTTGCCGGCCAGGAAGGCCGTGAAAGAAATGATTCCGCCCACCGACAGGTCGATGCCTTCGCGTCCGCCGAGTATCACCAGGTTCTGCCCGGCCGCCACCACGCCCAGCAGCGCGGCCACTTTCAGCAGCGTGATGATCTGGCGCCCGGACGCGAAACCGGGCGACAGCAACTCGCCGGCGACGAGCAGCACGATGATCGCGAGGATCGCGATGGTCAGCGGCTTGCGCAGCAACGAGGGCAGGCGGGCGCGCATTTCAGCTCTGCCTGCCGCGCGCCATCAAGACGCCTCCCGCCAACGCCGCAAGGATGATTACGCCCTGGATCAGGCCTTGCCACTCGAACGGCAGTTGCGCGAAGAAGATGACGTTGTTGATCAGGCCTAGGATGAAGGCGCCGAGAATGCTTCCCGCCACACCGCCGGTGCAGCCCTTCAGCGCCGTGCCGCCCAGCACCACGGCCGTCACCGACGACAAGGTCAGGGCGCCGCCGATCAAGGGATCGCCCGAGGCGGTCTCGCCCACCAGCGCGAGCCCCGCCAGCGCGGCGAACAGGCCGCAGATCGCATAGGCGCCGATGCGCACCCGCGCGACGGGCACGCCGGTCTGATACGCCGCCTGCATGTTGCCGCCCGTCGCGCGCAGGGCCAGATTGAATGGCGTGCGGCCGACGAACGCCGCGAATCCGATGGCCCCCATCAGAATCAGGATCACCGTCGGTACGCCCAGCACCGCGCCGGCGTAGGCTTGATAGACGACGGGCGGAACCTGCTTGCCGGCCTCGGGAAGGATCCACAACGCGAACCCGCCAAAGACGATGCCGGTGGCGAAGGTGGTGACGATGGGCTGGAAGCGCAGTACGGCGACGCACAGCCCGTTGAAAAAACCACAGATCAGGCCGAGTGCCAGTCCGGTGGCCATGCCGAGTGCGACAGACACGCCCGAGCCGCCCATGCCTTCGATGATCGAGACGACGGCCACGTTCACCAGCGACACGATCGCGCCCGCCGACAAGTCGATGTCGGATGCAAGCACCACGTAGGTCTGGCCGACGGCAACCAGGATCATCGGCAGGAAGGCGGCGACGTTGGACACCGGGACCCCGGGATGCAGGAAGCTAGGCTGCAGTATGGCGTTGGTGACGCACAGAACCGCGAATACGACCACCGCCAGCAGGTAAGGCCGACGCTGCATCGAAAATGCCGGATGTTTCGCCATGGGTCGCGGCTTCAGCCCGGGGCCGATGGCCGGGCCGCTCCGTAGGCGGCCTGGTACAGCGCGAAGCGTGTGCGCTGCTCGCCGCTCAACTCCGCCGCGACCCGTCCGCCGTTGAACACCAGCACCCGATCCGCCACCGCCAGCAGTTCCTCGTCGTCCGAGGAATGCAGCAGGATCGACACACCCTGGCTGCACAGTTCATCCATGGTCGCATACAGATCCTCCTTGGTCTGGATGTCGATGAGATTCATCGAGTACCCCTTCAAGCCAAGCGCCTTGATGTAGAGATTCTTCACATCCTCTTCG
>JANXPQ010000313.1 GCA_025357235.1 Betaproteobacteria bacterium | reverse complement strand
CTTCCCTTTCGCGCCCGCCGACCCGCCGATAACTCCATGCAACAACCTGTCGTCGAACTCTCCAACGTGCGTTTCCGCTGGTCCGTCGCGGCCCCCTTCGTCGTCGACATCGAGAACCTGCAAATCGCGGCGGCGGAGCATATTTTTTTGCGCGGACCGAGCGGCAGCGGGAAATCCACGCTGCTCAGCCTGCTGGCGGGCGTCATCACGCCGCAAGAAGGCACTATCCGGGTTCTGGGGCAGGATATCGGCCGGCTTGGCGGCGCCGCGCGCGACCGCTTCCGCGCCGATCACATCGGCTTCATCTTCCAGATGTTCAACCTCATTTCCTATCTTTCCGTCGTTGACAACGTCTGCCTCCCCTGCGGCTTTTCGCAGAGGCGCCGCTCGCGCGCCACGCGGTCGGGCGGCACGGTCGAAGCCGAAGCGGTGAGACTGCTCGGACATCTCGGAATGGCGGATGCCGGCGTACTACGCAGGCCGGTTACCGACCTCAGCGTCGGTCAGCAGCAACGCGTGGCCGCGGCGCGCGCGTTGATCGGCGCGCCGGAACTGGTGATCGCGGACGAGCCGACCTCGTCACTCGATGCGGACAGGCGCTCGGCGTTTCTCGACCTGCTGTTCCGCGAATGCGCGCGCGACCGGACCACCCTCGTATTCGTCAGCCACGATGCATCTCTGGCACCGCTGTTCGACCACGATATCTCGTTTTCCGCAATCAATCGCGTGCCGCCGGCTGCAGCGGCAAATGCGCCATGAGGCAGCCGGTTATCCTGACGCTCGCCATCAAGAGCCTGCGTAACCGCAAGCTCACCGCGGTCCTGACGACTTTGTCGATCGCGCTTTCCGTTCTGCTGCTGCTTGGCGTCGAACGCATCCGCCACGAGTCCCGCGAAGGTTTCGCGGCGACCGTTTCCGGCACGGACCTCCTTGTCGGCGCGAGAACGAGCCCGGTGCACTTGCTGCTGTCCGCGGTTTTCCACATCGGCAACGCGACGAACAACATCGCCTGGAGCAGCTATCGCGCGATTGCGGACCGCCCGGACGTGGCCTGGACGATCCCGCTCTCGCTGGGAGATTCCCACCGCGGATATCGGGTGCTGGGCACCACACCCGACTATTTCGAGCATTATCGTTTTGCCCGCGATCGCAGGCTGGCGTTCGACCAGGGCAAGGCATTCGCCGACGAACGCGATGCGGTGCTCGGGGCGGACGTCGCGCAGGCATTGAAGTACCGCATCGGCGACCCGATCGTGATCGCGCATGGTGCGGGAGAAGTCAGCTTCGTGATGCACGACGATCACCCGTTCCGGATCTCGGGGATCCTCGCCCGCACGGGCACGCCAGTGGACCGCACCGTGCACGTTTCCCTTGCCGGCCTGGACGCGGTTCATGACGAGGTCGGGGCGGGCGAGGATCCGCTTGCGGCTATCATCGGCAGAATGCGCGAGACCGGCTCGCCGAAAGCGATCACGGCTTTCCTCGCAGGGTTGAAATTGCGCGGCGCGGCGCTGACCGTGCAGCGCGCGGTGAACGAGTATTCTGGGGAACCGCTGACCGCGGTGCTGCCCGGCGTCGCATTGCAGGAAGTGTGGGAAATTACCGGTGCGGTGGAAAAGTCGCTGTTCGCGATATCCGCGCTCGTCGTCGTGGTCGGCTTGTCCGGGATGCTCGTTTCCCTGCTGACGAGCCTCGGCGAGCGTCGCCGGGAGATGGCGGTATTGCGCTCGCTAGGCGCCAGTCCCGCGCAGATATTCTCGCTCATCCTCGGCGAAGCGGCGTTCCTGACGGCGACGGGAATCCTGGCCGGCATGGTCTCGCTCTACGCCGGTCTGCTGGCGGGCCAGCCTTGGCTCGAATCCCGCCTCGGCCTCTACATTGGGGTAAGCTGGCCCCCGGCTGCAGAGTGGGGATTGGTCGGTGTCGTCGCCGCGGCCGGATTGCTGATCGGCCTTCTTCCGGCGTGGCGCAGCTACCGTCATTCGCTCGCCGACGGCATGATCGTGCGGATCTGACGCATCGGGGCATGAGGACAATGACAATTCGGTCGGTCGCCTGGCCTTTGCTGGCCTGTTTTTTATTTGCTCCGGCGCTCGCCGGTTCGGCCGACGAGCCGCGCCAGATCATGTGGAAGGACCTGGGCCCGCCCGCCGACCAGTCCTTTTCCAGGCTCTCGAAGCTGCAGGCGCTGCAACTGAGCGACATCGCCGATGTGCGCGAGCGCAAGGCGCGGGGCGACAAGGTCGATCGCATCGAACTCGAGAACGAACGCGCGACCTCGCGCAAGCTGGAAGAGGCGGGATTCGATGTCGACGCGCTGCTCGCGAAACGCAGGGAGTACATGGACGGAACCAAGCAGCGGACGCGCTCGGTCAATGTCGCGCTGGATGGCCAGACGGTGCGCATGCCCGGCTATATCCTGCCGCTGGAATTTTCCGGGAAGGACATCACGGAATTTTTACTGGTGCCTTACGTGGGCGCGTGCATCCACACCCCGCCTCCGCCGCCAAACCAGATCGTGCACGTGAAGGCCGACAAGCCGGTTGCCAACGTCACGGTTTTTTCGGCGGTCTGGGTCACCGGCCGCCTGAGCGCCGTATCGACAAAGAAGACGCTGAGCCTCGTCGACGGCGCGTCCGACATCAACGTCGGCTATTCGCTGCAGGCCAGCGTCGTGGAGATCTACAAGCAGTAGAACGGAATCTAGCGGAAGGCCGGCAAAGCCGCGACGTTGCCGATCTGTTGCCCTGCAACATGCTCGTGCGGCGCGGGAGCGTTCATGACGGTTCGCACCTTCAGGCTGTCGACGCCGTCTTCCTGCACATCGACGCGCACCGCCGCCATCGCCCGGAACTTCAGTTCCGGCGCGTACCAGATGGTCATGGTCCGCGTATCTCCGGAAGCCCGGACATTGACGATCATGAACGGCGTGTTGATTTCCATCATTGGATTCTTCAGGTCGGCGAACGACGTCGTGATGATGGATTCGCCGTCGAGTTCCAGCGTTACCGCGGTATCGTCATTGCTGCCGCCCCGCTTCGTGATCTCCACGGCGTGGAACCATCCCGCGCCGAGGACATGGAAGGAAGCTTTCCCGCCCTGCTTCGTGGCGCCCAGTTCGCGCTCGGCCGTCACCATGTCGCCGCGCAATACCTCGCCACACGCGATGGCACGCGACGATGGCAGCCCCGCAACGGCGGCGGCGAGCAGGCAGGCGAACAGGCGCGAACGGTTCATTTCAAAAGAAGTTTAGCACCAGACGGACCGTGACGGGCGTGACTGCGTGACTATCGCAACTTCCAGGGCAGTGACTGAATCGGGAATTTCGGTGTGGGAAATGAATGATTTAATATAGCTTGAATCGAGTGCGGTCTTTTTCAATACGAATACGACCGTCACGCAGTCACGATAGTAGTTCCGACATAACTTGAAAGTTAGTCTTCACTGAAACTCCCTTCGTCGTTTTCACGACAGTCACGGATTTCATGGAAACCTACACCCCCGGGTATAGCCCGCTCGCCGCGGCATTCATGGTGCGCCGCCGCCTCGATCCGAACGGCGCGTTCTTTCTTTCGCACCTGAAGCCCGGCATCAGAGTGCTCGACTGCGGCTGCGGGCCAGGCACGATTACCCGAGACATTGCGAAACAGGTTTCGCCCGGCGAGGTGACCGGCGCCGATTTCAATGCCGACCAGCTTGCGCTGGCTACCCGCGAGGCGAAGGCGCAGGGAATCGCCAACGTCGAATTTCGCGAGGCCAGCGTTTACGACCTGCCGTTTGCCGACGACAGTTTCGACGCCGTGTTTTCGCATGCGCTGCTCGAACACCTGAAGGAGCCGGTGAAGGCGGCAATCGAAATGAAGCGAGTGCTCAAGCCGGGTGGAATGATCGGCGTCTGCACGCCGGACTGGGGCGGTTTCCTGCTTGCCCCACCGTCGGAAGAATTGCTGCTTGCCTTCGAAGCTTACAAGGCGCTGCAGAACCGCAACGGCGGCGATGTGTATTGCGGCCACAAACTGGGCATCTACTTGAACGTGGCGGGCTTCGAGGCGCTGGTCATGCGATCACGCTACGAAAACTACGATCCCCTCACGACCATCGGGGATTTCCTCGCAGTCAACCATGAGGAAGCCGGTGAACCCGGCTATGCGGCGACCTGGCGCGCCTGGGGGCGCCGGCCGAACGGGATGTTCTCGCAGGCGTGGGTGTCGTGCACAGGCAGAAAACCGGCGGACGCAGCGAAAAGGTGAAAACGGAAAGGTAAAAGAGGAAAGAGGAAGGAAAGAGGAAAGAGGAAAGGAAAGAGGAAAGAACTACACTTTGCCAGTCACCAGTCACCAGTCACCAGTCACCAGTCACAAAAAAACCGGCAGCCGCTTGCGCGACCGCCGGTTCAACTTAGAGGGGTGGAACTTTTTTGTTGGCTTTATTTAGTACAGCACGACCGGGTTGCCCGGGGAACCGGTCGCGCCGATGATGCGCAGCGGTGCCCAGACGAATGCGGCTTCCTTGACACCGGCTGCAACCAGCGATTCGGTGTCGACGTTTTCCAGGTTCCAGATACCGTAACGGGTCTGAATCTGGGTGTGGCAGGGAACTGCCCAGCCTTCGACTTCGTTGCCGGGTTGCGCGTCGTTTGCCGAGGTGTCACCCATGGTCAGCGCGATATCCCTGGAGGCGAAGTACTCGCATGCGCTCAAGCCAAAACCCGGCTCGCCTTGCGCGAAAATCGCGCGCGCAGCGGCACGCTGCTCGGAAGTCATGGTCGCCCAATGCGCGTTGCCCCAGGTGTTGCCTTGACCGGTATGCAGGGCGACGCAGTCACCGGAGCTGATCTCTCCCAGGCCTTCGGCCTTCACCATGCCTTTGATGTCGTCGGCGGTAACGATGCCGACGTCACCCGGCTTTTTCGGGATCGGCAGCATTTCGGCGCTGGCCGGGATCAGGCCTTTGGATTTCTTGTAGGCCACGGCGTCCAGCACGACCAGGCGGCAGACAAAGCCGCCGGCGGTATGTTCGACGCCCATCGGACCCATGCCGACGACACGGCCGCCACCGCCGCGCTCATAGTTGTCCCAAGTGATGCGGCCGTTGTACATCATCGGGCCCTTGGAGGTGTTCACGCCAATGTGGCCGGGGCCGTCGAACTGGGTCTGGATCTGGCCGATTTCGGTGGTGACCAGTTCATCGTGATAAATCAGCGCGTTTTTTCCGAACGGTCCGCCGGTCGGCGTGCCGGGGATGCTCATTTGCCAGCCGCGTGCACCAAACGCCGGCGCTTCTCGGTGGTAGACCTTGCCGATGGTGATGGCCTTGAATTGTTTAATGGTGGCCAGTGCACGCTTGATGTTCGCCGAATTCTTTACGTGATTGGCGCTGCCGGCCTTGTCG
>JANXPQ010000282.1 GCA_025357235.1 Betaproteobacteria bacterium | reverse complement strand
CCTTGAGATACGGCGCAAGCGTCTTTGCGTTGACGGAGGGAAGCGTAGCGGAACGGACTTTGCCGCCACGTTCGACCAGCGAAAACACCATGGTCTTGCCAACGCCGCCAATGTGCTTCTTATCGCGCTTGCTGCGGTGTTTGTTTTTCTCCTTGCCGCCAACATACGTTTCGTCGGCTTCAATCGTTCCGCCACCCGACGAGAACATGCCGCCCGGAGCCTTCATAGCTTCGCGTATGCGGTGCGACATGAACCACGCGGTTTGGTAGGTCACGCCAAGCATGCGCTCAAGCTGCTTGCTGGAAATGCCCTTCTTGCTGGACGCAATAAGCTGCATGGCCTGCAACCAGACGTTGAGCTTGATCTTGCTGCGCTCAAAGACCGTCCCGACCGTTACCGTGAACTGTTCGCGGCAGTCCTTGCACTTGTAAAGGCCGTCGCGGTGCGCCTCGCCTTCGAGCTTGTAATGATCTTTGGAGATAGAGCCGCAGTGCGGGCACACCGGACCAGTAGGCCAGCGGACGTTCTCAAGCCACTGGCGGGCTTTGGCTTCTTCTTTGAAGTGGGGTTGGTTCAGAAGGGCTTCGGCCATGGCTGCATTCCTCGGTTAGTGCAGCCATAATGCCTAAGTCATTTGGGTTTGTCAACCATATAATTCCCCTCAAGGGGGTATTGAAAAGAATCCTTTGCGCCTTTGCGTTGAGATGTAAGTTCTAGTCAGCCAGGAAGGTAAGCCGCGAATTCCTTTTCGACGGCCTTGGGATCCTTGGCCAGGCCCGCGGAAACTCCCTGCGCCATCCCGCCGGGGTAGACGTCCTCCGTCCCCTGCTCCACGGCTTGCAAGGCGGCCCTGGCCACATCGGCCGGATTATCCTTGGGGCCGGGAAAATCCCGCGCCATGTCGGTATCCACCGCGCCCGGCATTACCCCGACGACCAGGGTGCCCTGTTTCGACAGTTCCGCACGCACGCTCTGGCACATGCTCAGCGCAGCGGCCTTGGAGGCGCACAACGAACCCATTGCCGGCAGGCTGACGCGCGACAGGATCGACAGCATGCTGATGATCGCGCCGCCGCCGTTTGCCTTGAGCACCGGCGCGAACGCTCGGCACATCTGCAACGGGCCGAAATAATTCGTGCGCATTTCCAGGCGCGCGTCTTCCAGGCTCGACGCGGCGATCAGGCCCTTCTTCAGGTTGATGCCGGCATTGTTGACGAGCAGCGTCACGTCCGTGCATTTACGCGCCGCCGCGGCGATCTGCGCATCGTCGGTGACGTCCAGTGCGAGCGCCTCGACCTTGCCCGGATTCGATTTGACCAGGTCTTCCACGCCCTTGACGTCGCGCGCCGCGGCATAGACTTTCTTCGCGCCCATAGCCAGCAACACCTGCACGTAAGCACGGCCGATGCCGCGATTCGCGCCGGTCACCAGTGCCACCGATCCTGCGATCTTCATTTTCCCTGCCTCCCTTTGTTGGTCTTGTAGTTCTTCGCCCAATCCGCCGCGCACGACCCAGCCCGGATCGAAATCCGGCAGCGGTATGGCATTCAGCAAGTCGCGAGTGTAAGCCTGCGCAGGGTTGGCGAAAAGCTCCGCGCAGCGGCCGGACTCGACGATTTCGCCCTGGCGCATTACCAGCACGCGATCGCATAACACCCTGACCACCGAAAGATCGTGGCTGATGAAAATCAGCGAACCGTCGGTTTTCAGTTCCCGGAGCAGCGTCAGGATCTGCGCTTGCGTGGAAACATCCAGGCCCGAAACGATTTCGTCGGCCACGATCAGGTCGGGTTTGAGCGCAATTGCCCGGGCAATGCCGACGCGCTGGCGCTGGCCGCCGGAGAGCTCGTGCGGGAAACGCTCCGCGAATGCCGCCGGCAGGCCGACGCGTTCCAGCAATGCGCAGGCTTCGAGCCCGCCTGCCCGCCGGTCCGCCACGCGCCCATAGGCCAGCAACGGCTGCGCCAGAATGGTGCCGATGCGGTGGCGCGGGTTCAACGAAGACAGCGGATCCTGGAAGATGGACTGAAACTGCGCACGCAGCGGCCGCAGTTCCCGTTCCGCAACGTGCGTGATGTCGCGTCCCTTGAAATGCAGGCTCCCGGCTGTCGGCTCGTAGAGGCGCAGCAGCGTTCGCGCGAGCGATGTCTTGCCCGACCCGGATTCGCCGACGATGCCGACCGATTCTCCAGGTTCGATCGCGAAATCGATGCCGCGGAAAATCGTCGTCGCGCAAGCAGCGCCGAACAGCGGCGCGGTGGAACGATCGGGCACACACAGCGCAAGTCCGCGGGTTTCGAGCAGCATCATCGGGCGTCGCGCGCGTCGAGTGCGTGCGCCTCTTCGCTGAGTTGCTGCGTGAGCGCGGCGGGAATCGGTTTCAATTCGTCGGCCGGCCGGTCGAAGCGGGGCGTCGCTGCAAACAACGCGCGGGTGTAGTCGTGAGCCGGGCTCGCGAACAACTGCGCCGCCGGCGCCGACTCGAGCACCCGGCCGCCGTGCATGACCGTCACGTGGTCGCACAACTTCGCCACGACCCCCAGGTCGTGCGTGATGAACAGGATCGCCGTTCCCGAATTGCGCTGCAGTTCCCTGATCAACTGCAGGATCTGTTTCTGCACGGTGACGTCCAGCGCCGTGGTCGGCTCGTCGGCAATCACCAGCTTCGGCTTGCAGGCAAACGCGATCGCAATCAGCACGCGCTGACGCATTCCGCCGGAAAGCTCGTGCGGATACTGGCGCAGCATCCTTTCCGGTTCGCGCAGGTGCACTTCGCGCAGCAGCGCGAGCGCGCGATCGTGCGCGGCGGCGTGTCCGAGACCCAGGTGCATGCGCAACACGTCGGTGATCTGCGGTCCGATGCGCTCCACCGGATTCAACGCGGTCATCGGGTTCTGCGGGATGAAGGCGATTTCCCGTCCGAGCAGATGGCGGCGCTGCCTTTCGGAAAGGTGCGTAATGTCCCGCCCATCGAAGACGACGGCGCCGTGCGTGACGCGAGCGTTTGCCGGCGCGATGCCGAGCACGACGCGGCTGACCATGGTTTTCCCCGCGCCGGATTCACCGACCAGTCCGACGATCTGCCCTGCGGAAACCTGCAACGACGCCCGCCGCAGCAGGCGTACCGGCGGCCGTCCTGCAAGAGTCAGGTCCAGTTCCCGGATGTCGAGCAGCGCACTCATCGGGATTTGACCGGATCGATTGTTTCCCGCAATCCATCCCCGAGCGCATTGAGCCCGAGTACCGCGACGATGATGCAGGCCATCGGCGCCGCCATCAGCCACCAGGCCTGGTTCACGTACAGCCGGCCCTCCTGGATGATGCCACCCCAGGTGGCCGCGCCTGAAGAGACCGACAGACCGACGAAGGAGAGGATCGCCTCGACGACGATGGCGATGCCCATTTCCAGCGTGAACAGCGTCAGCAGCAAGGGCGCGACATTGGGCAGGATCTCGCTCGCCACGATGCGCGCGGGGCCGAGGCCGATCGTCACGGCCGAGGCCACATAGTCGTGGCTTTTTTGCAGCATCGTCTCCGCGCGCACCACGCGGCAAAAGCGCGTCCAGTCGATGACGATGATGGCGATGACGACCGTATGCAGGCCGGCGCCGAGTACGGCGGCGAGCACGATGCACAGCAGCACCGACGGAAAGCTCATCCAGATATCGACCAGGCGCGAGATCACTGTATCCAGCCTGCCGCCGAAATAACCTGCAGCGAGTCCGAGCGCCGTGCCGATCAGGCCGGCGAAAAGCGCGGCGACAAACGCCACGATCAGGGCGGGGCGCGCACCGTAGATCAGCCGCGAAAGAATGTCGCGCCCGAGGCTGTCGGTGCCGAGCGGATGCACCTGATCACCGACATCGGCACCGGGACTCTGGAATGAATTGAGCAGGTCCTGCTCGAGCGGATCGTGCGGAGACAGCCAGGGTGCGCCGACGGCCGCAACGATCATCGCCAGCAACACCAATGCGCCGAACGCGACCCGGGGATTGCGCAGTATCGCGATGACTTTCACGACTGCCGCACCTTCGGGTTGAGGACCGAATAGGCCATGTCGACGATCAGGTTGGTGAAAATGAACAGCACGGCGAACGTCAGCACCAGTCCCTGGATCAGCGGCAGGTCGCGCTGGTTGACCGCGGCGATGGCGAGATTGCCGATGCCCGGGTAGGAGAAGATGTATTCGATCAGCACCGTGCCGCCGATCAGGAAGGAGAACTGCACGCCGGTGAGCGTCACCGTGGGGATGAGCGCATTGCGCAAGGCCACGCGCCACAAGATGCGCCCGCGAGAGTAGCCTTTCACGCGCACCAGCGTCACGTAGTCCTGGTTCATGGCATCGATGAGCGAACCTTTCAGCACGCGCGTCAGCGCCGCGGCCAGCGGCAACGCCAGCGCGAGGACCGGCAGCAGGAGGTGCTTCATGAGATCGCCGAGCACATCCCAGCGCAGGCGCAGCAGCGCTTCGGCCAGGTAGAACCCGGTCACCGGATTGAAATCCAGGGTCGGGTCGATGCGCCCCGAGATCGGCAGCACCGGCAGCAGCACGCCGAGGACCAGAATGAACAACAGGCCCCACAAAAAATCCGGGATCGCGAGCACCAGGCCGGTGGCGCCATCCACCGCGAGTTCCGGCCAGCGCCCGCGAAAATAAACCGCGCCCACCGCCGCGACCGCGGCGAACGCGCAAGCCACCGCGACCGCGACGATCACCAGTTCGAGCGTTGCGGGAAGCCGGCTCAGGACCAGCGATGCCACGCCGTCGCGCAGGCTGATGGACGTGCCGAAGTTGCCGCGTAACACATCGCCCATCCAGACGACGAACTGCCTGGCGATCGGCGCGTCGAGGCCGTACAGCGCGCGCAAACGGCCGACGTCCTCCGCGGTTGCGCCGGGCGGCAGCATCATGGCAATCGGATCGCCCGGCACCACGCGCACCAGCACGAACACCAGCGCCGCCACGCCGAACAGCGTCGGCAGCGCCCACAGCAGGCGCCTCACCAGATAGTTAATACGCATCTAAACCCAACACGGAGGCACAGAGGTCACGGAGTACACAGAGAAAGCAAATACTATGATGGGGTCGTCGAGTTGCCAACGCCATTTGGAATGATGAGCGAAAGGTTCATGTTTCGTCGAGGACATTGAACATTTCTCCTTGCCTTTCTCCGTGCCCTCTGTGTCCTCTGTGTCCTCTGTGCCTAAAAGGGTACTCCGACGTGCTGCGCACGTAGGGTATATGCGTTGGGTGTAGGCCCTGGGGAAAGTCAGAGCGCTGCGGCGCTGCAACCACGGAATCTCTTGACTGGATGCACCGTATCTGGTCGTGAGCGTTGATATGTATTCCGGGATTCCATTGCAGGGCCGACTTGCGGCAAACTCCCGGACATGGCTGCATCCGACACCGAACGCGGGCGTCTTTCCATCTGCTGTTCGATTGTGGGTCGGACGGGAATACGTCTCCTTTCATTCCCTGAGTTCGCTCGATGCAACCCGGTCCGCTGGCTCGGCACCTTCGCCATCACGCTGGCCCTGTGCCTGCCGGCGATGGCGGACAACGCCACAGACGAAGGGGCGGTCCCTTCTTTCGCCGAGCTTCAGGCGGCGGGCGCCGTGATAGGCGAGATACGCATCGTAAACGACAACATCTTCGATCTCGACGATCCCAAGGAAGACAATTTCCTGTTCCGGCTGGCGAACAATCTGCACATCCGTACCCGCCAGAGCGTCATCCGGCGCTCCTTGCTGTTCCACAGCGGCGAACCGGTTTCCGTGCAGAAGATAGAAGAGTCCGAGCGCCTGCTGCGCGCAAACCGGTACATTTACGATGTCGCCTTCCAGCCCGTCGCCTATCACGACGGCG
>JANXPQ010000281.1 GCA_025357235.1 Betaproteobacteria bacterium | reverse complement strand
TTCCGCAGATGCGCCCCGAATAAAGCGGTCTACACCCGACACAGAGGCACAGAGGACACAGAGATAACGGAGGAAGGCAAACAAAAATATTCAGGAGTGAGGGGAATAACTTTTGGCCGCCAATCGAAACATGTCTCGTGTATTTCTACCCCATTCCCTGGTTTTCTCTGTGAACTCTATGTCCTCTGTGCCTCTGTGTTGGGTTTTGACTTTTTTAGGCAGGACTAATTCATGACCAAATCCCCCGACATACTCTGGCAACCGTCGAAGGAGCGCATCGCCCGCTCCAACATCAGCGCGTTCATCAAGGTGGTCAACAAGCGCTGGCAAGCCGGTGTCGCCGACTCGAATGCGCTGTATGAATGGTCCATAAGCCAGCCCGAGCAGTTCTGGACCGCGGTGTGGGATTTTTGCGGTGTGATTGCCGAGAGTCGCGGCGAACGCGTACTGGTCGATGGCGGCAAGATGCCCGGTGCGCAGTGGTTTCCCGACGCGAGGCTCAATTTCGCCGAGAACCTGCTGCGCCGGCGCGACGATGAAACCGCAATGGTGTTCTGGGGCGAGGACAAGGTCCGCCGCCGCATGAGCTTCGCGGAAGTCTACGATGCCGTATCGCGCACAGCGCAGGCCATGTCGGCAACCGGTGTCAGGCAAGGCGATCGCGTCGCGGCTTTCATGCCGAACATGCCCGAGACCATCATCTTCATGCTTGCGACAGCCAGTCTGGGGGCGATCTGGTCGTCCTGCTCACCCGATTTCGGCGTACAAGGCGTGCTCGACCGTTTCGGCCAGATCGAACCGGTGATTCTGTTCGCGGTGGAAGGCTATCACTACAACGGCAAGGTCATCGACACCTTGCCGCGCATTGCGGACATTGCGAAAAATCTGCCGTCGTTGAAGCATACCGTGATCGTGTCCTATACGCGCGAGCGACCCGACGTCTCTGCCATTCCGAAGTCCGTGCATCTGGGCGACTTCGTCCGCCGCCATGCTGGCAAGACCATCGCGTTCAACCGCCTGCCGTTCAACCACCCGCTTTACATTCTGTATTCCTCCGGCACCACCGGCGTGCCCAAGTGCATCGTGCACGGTGCCGGCGGCACGCTGCTGCAGCACCTCAAGGAACATCAACTCCATACCGATCTGAATCGCGGCGACCGCCTGTTCTACTTCACCACCTGCGGCTGGATGATGTGGAACTGGCTGGCTTCCGGCCTCGCGACCGGTGCGACGCTGTTGCTGTACGACGGCTCGCCGTTCTACCCCGGACCGCGTGCCCTGTTCGATTTTGCCGACGAAGAGCATATGACCGTGTTCGGCACGTCGGCCAAATACATCGACGCACTGAACAAGGCCGGCGCCCGGCCGGTCGAGACGCACTCGCTGTCTTCGTTGCAAACCATGACTTCGACCGGCTCGCCGCTGGTCGCGGAAAGCTTCGACTACGTCTACCGCGCAATCAAGAAGGATTTGTTGCTGTCTTCCATCTCCGGCGGCACCGACATAGTTTCCTGCTTCGTGCTCGGCAATCCGGCGCTGCCGGTCTATCGCGGCGAAATCCAGTGCCGCGGTTTTGGTTTGGACGTTCGAGTATTCGACGACGACGGCAGGCCGGTCGTGGGCGGCAAAGGCGAGCTCGTCTGCACGGCGCCCTTTCCGTCCATGCCGATCCATTTCTGGAACGATCCCAGCGGCACCAAATATCGCACAGCCTATTTCGATCGCTTCGCCGGCGTCTGGTGCCATGGCGACTACATGGAACTCACGTCCCGCGGTACCGCCATCATCTACGGACGCTCGGACGCCACCCTCAACCCGGGCGGCGTGCGCATCGGTACGGCCGAAATCTATCGACAGGTCGAGCGCCTCGAAGAAGTCGTCGAGAGCCTGGTGATCGGCCAGGATTGGGACAACGACGTCCGCGTGGTGCTGTTCGTGCGGCTGCGCGAAGGACTGGGGCTCGACGACAGCCTGTCGAAGAAGATCAAGGATCAGATTCGCAGCAACACCACCACGCGCCATGTGCCCGCCAAGATCGTGCAGGTGACCGACATCCCGCGCACCAAGAGCGGCAAGATCGTCGAACTGGCGGTGCGCAATGTCGTTCACGGCAATGCAGTGAAAAATATCGAAGCCCTCGCGAACCCCGAAGCGCTGGAGCACTTCAAGGATCGTCAGGAACTGAGGGATTAGGAAAAAGGGTCGCGGCGGGTAAAAAGCAGTACTCATTCCTTCCTTTCCCCTTTCATCTGAATCCTCCGCACTTGACTATACCCCTATAGGGTATTAGATTGTGGCGATGGATCCCGTTGTTCCGGTCACCGTAAATCTTGCAATCGACGGCATGACTTGCGCCGCCTGCGCCAGCCGCATCGAAAAAGCACTGGCCAGGCTGCCCGGCGTCGATGCCACGGTAAACCTCGCGACCGAACGCGCCCGCATCCGCTTTGCGCCGGGCACCACCGATGTCCCCACACTGCTGGAGACCGTGCGCAAGGCCGGTTATGGAGCGCGCGAATTGGCCGCTACGTCGCGCGAGGCGGAGAAGTCCCGTCATGCCGAAAATTACCGGCGGGAATTGCATTGGTTCTGGCTCTCGGCAGCCCTGACATTGCCGCTGCTGCTGCAGATGGGCGCCATGTTCGCGGGCTCCCATGAGGATTATTTGCCACGCGGGTGGCAATGGTTGCTCGCCACTCCTGTGCAATTCTGGATCGGCAGGCGCTTCTACGTCGGCGCATGGAACGCCCTGCGCGGCGGTGCTGCAAACATGGATGTCCTGGTCGCGCTCGGCACCAGCATGGCGTACTTGTACAGCGCCGTCGTAACCCTGTTCGGACTTCATCGCCACCACGTATATTTCGAAGCCAGCGCGGCCATCATCACCCTGGTACTCATGGGCAAGCTGCTGGAAGCACGCGCCAAGGGCAAAACATCCGGCGCCATCGAAAAGCTTCTCCAGTTGCAACCCAGGCAGGCGAGGGTCGAACGCAACGGCCAGATATCGGGCGTGGACCTCGCCTCGGTCGTGGCCGGCGACATGGTCGTCGTGCGCCCCGGCGAGCGCATCGCCGTCGACGGCGACGTCGTCGAAGGCGCATCCAGCGTCGACGAAAGCATGCTGACCGGCGAGAGCATGCCGCTCGGCAAGCGCGTCGGTGATCGGGTCTACGCGGCGACGCAGAATCAAAGCGGTGTTCTAAAGATTCACGCCACTGGAGTCGGAACCCGCTCACAGCTCGCGGATATCGTCCGCCTGGTCGAGGAAGCCCAGGGGAGCAAGGCCCCGATACAGCGGCTTGCCGATCGCATTTCGGGGATTTTTGTTCCGGTCGTCCTGGCAATCAGCCTCGTCACCTTGCTCGGATGGTGGATGGTCTCGGGAGATTTCACGCAAGCGCTGGTCAACGCGGTGGCGGTGCTGGTTATTGCCTGCCCGTGCGCGCTCGGACTGGCGACGCCGACCGCTATCGCAGTCGGTACGGGCCGTGGCGCACAAGCGGGGATTCTGGTGCGCAGTGCGGAGGCGCTCGAACGCGCGGAAAAAATCGGCATTGTGGTCGTGGACAAAACCGGAACGCTCACCGTTGGACGGCCTGTCGTCACCAAAATCCTTCCGACGCCGGGCTGCAACGAGTCCGAGGTGCTGCGCCTGGCCGCCTCTTTGGAACAGTATTCCGAGCATCCGCTGGCGCTGGCCGTCCTGGCGCGAAGTCGGGACGCAGGCGCTACCCTGCTGCCGGCAACCGATTTCGAAGCGACACCCGGATTGGGCGTGCGCGCACAAATCGAAGGACGAGTGCTTTTTCTCGGCGCTCCGCGATTTGTCGCAGATCAAGTCATCGCCATCGACGAGGACGCGGTGCGTCAACTGGCGGACGCCGGCGCAACTGCGATCGTGCTGGCGGATGAACAACGTGTATTGGGCATGATCGGCATTGCCGATGAAGTCCGTCCGGGCTCCGCGTCGGCGATAGCGCAACTGAAGGCGATGAAAATCGACGTCATCATGCTGACCGGCGACAACAGAGCTACGGCGGCAGCTGTCGCGCGGACGTTGGGCATAGACCGGTTTCGCGCGGAAGTCCTTCCCGGGGACAAAGTGGCGGAAGTCGGCCGGCTCAAGCAAACCGGACGCCTGGTGGCAATGGCCGGAGACGGCATCAACGATGCGCCGGCCCTGGCGGCGGCCGACGTCAGTTTCGCCATCGGTGCGGGATCGGATATCGCCATCGAATCGGCAGACATCACGCTGATGCGAAGCGATCTGATGAGTGTCGTCGATGCGATTCGCCTGTCGCATTCGACTCTCGGAAAAATCCGCCAGAACCTCTTCTTCGCATTTTTTTACAACGTGCTCGGCATTCCGCTGGCCGCGCTCGGCCTGCTCAATCCGGTGATCGCCGGAGCGGCCATGGCGTTGTCTTCGGTATCGGTGGTCACGAATTCGCTGCTGCTGAAAAAGTGGAAGCCCCTCAAGCGTTGAACCAAGGAGAATCGATGGAAACGACCGTGCTGAAAGTCGACGGCATGACCTGCGGCGGTTGCGTGCGCAGCGTGACTAACGTGCTGAAGGCGTTGCCCGGCGTAGCAGACGCCGACGTTTCGCTGGAAAAATCGGAGGCAAAAGTAACCTTCGATCCTGCGCTGTCCAATCCGGCCGCATTTCGCGTGGCAATTGAAGAAGCCGGTTATGAAGCGCCCTGAGGCGCACGCCGCTCACGCGGTGAACCGCACCGACAAGTCGAAGTTGCTCAAGCGGCTGAGCCGGGTGGAAGGACAGGTACGCGGCATCGCTAAAATGATCGAGGAGGATCGTTACTGCGTCGACGTACTTACGCAGGTTGCCGCAGTCCGATCGGCGCTGGATGCCATGGCATTGCAGATGCTGCGCGATCATGCGCACGACTGCGTCCAGGGGGCGATCCACTCCGGCCGGGGTGAAGCTGCCATCGACGAACTGCTGGTGGTCGTGGAAAAGTTCGCTCGTTAGGGCGATCCCGCCGGGCGCAAGTAAGCCGGGCGCCTGAAGAACGGGTTCGTCTCACGGTCGGTCACGAACTGCAAAACCGCCTTCAGGGAATCACCAGAACTTCCACCAGCGCCCGCGATCGCCGAGCTTGACTTTCATTTCGGGAAAATTTGCTTTCAATGTGCGGTTGGCGTCGTCGCGCAAATCATTCAACCCCATCGCATCGTAAGCTTTAACCAGCACGGCAAGCGCGCGTTCTATCGCCGGTGCGCGGGGATAGTTGGTCAGGGTGTACTGGGCCCGGTTTACCGCGGCGACGTAGGCTCCCCTGCGCAGATAGTACTCGGCGACGTTCACCTCGGCCGAGGCCAGCGCATCCACCAGGTACTTCATGCGGGCTTGCGCATCGGCGGCATAACGGCTCTGCGGAAAGCGCGTGACCAGTTCGCGAAACGCGTCGAACGCATCCTGCGCCGCGCGCGGGTCCCGTTCGGTCATGTCCTTGACCGTCAGATAGCCCATTATTCCCATGTCGTCGTTGAAATTGATCCGCCCCTTGAGGTAGTAGGCGTAGTCGACGTTCGGGTGGTCCGGATGCATCTTGATGAAGCGGTCGCACGCCGCCAGCGCCTGCGCGACTTCGTTGTCCTTCCAGTAGGCGTAGGCACTCTCGATCTGGGCCATCTGCGCATAGCGGCCGTAGGGATAGCGCGATTCCAGCTTTTCGTAATAGCCGACCGCTTTCTGATAATTTTTGTTTTCGAGTTCGTCGCGTGCGGTGCTGTAAATGCGCTCTGGGCCCCAGTTCTTGGTTTCGTCGAAATTGGTGGCGCACCCTGCGAACAGCAGCAGTGCAAGAGCCGCTAAACTGCGTTTCATGTCGGAATCCACAAAAAGTTTGCCGGATTATATAGAAAACACCCCGTCAGACCGTCATCGTCGTCTCGCCGTTCCCGCCGATTGCGCCGGATTGCGGCTCGACCAGGCCCTGGTCCGCCTGCTGCCCGAGTATTCGCGCAACCGCCTGCAGGAATGGATGCGCAGTGGACACATCACCCTCGACGGCGGTTTGGCATCGGCCAAGACCAAGGTCTGGGGCGGCGAGACGGTCGTCGTAGCGCCCCAGTCCCTGCCCTCCACCACCCAGCACGCCCCGGAAGAGATTCCCCTGACTGTGGTATTCGAGGATGCCGACATCCTCGTACTCGACAAGCCGGCTGGCCTGGTAGTCCACCCCGGCAGCGGCAACTGGAGCGGCACCCTGCTCAATGCGCTTTTGCGCCATGCGCCCGCACTGGCCGGCGTGCCGCGGGCGGGCATCGTACATCGTCTCGACAAGGATACCAGCGGGCTGCTCGTCGTCGCCAAGACCATTCCTGCCCAGGTCGACCTGGTGCGCCAGTTGCAGGCACGCTCGGTGACGCGCGAATACGTTGCCATCGTGCATGGCGCCCTGACCCGCGAGGGCGTTGTGGAGGCCCCCATCGGCCGCCATCCCTTGCATCGCACGCGCATGGCCGTCGTCGCGCGGGGCAAACCGGCTAAGACCTATTATTTTCCGGTCGAACACGGCGACGGGTGGTCGCGATTGCGCTGCCGGCTTGAAACCGGACGCACCCATCAGATCCGGGTGCATATGAACTCGATCGGCCATCCCCTGATCGGCGATTCGGTGTACGGCGTCAATCAGCGCAAGGCCGTTTTGCCGAGCGCCGCGCTGGATTTTCCCAGGCAGGCCTTGCACGCCGCCAGACTGGCTTTGATTCATCCGGTCACCAGGGAAGAACTGTCTTGGGAGTCCGCGCCGCCAGCCGATATTTCCGGCCTCGTCGAACTGTTGAAAAATGCCAAGCCCGCCTGAAGACTGGATCGTTCCGGACTGGCCGGCACCGGCACGCGTTCGTGCGCTGATCACCACCCGCGGTGGCGGAAACAGTGTCGGGCCTTACGCCAGCATGAACCTCGGCCTGCGCGTCGGCGACGATCCCGCGATCGTCGACGCCAACCGCCGTTTTCTGCAGCGCTTCCTGCCCGGCGAGCCGAAATGGCTGAATCAGGTACACGGCGCCACCGTCGTGGCTGCCGAAACGATCGTCCAGCCGATAGAGGCCGACGCTTCGGTGGCGACCAGCCGGGGCTGCGTCAGCGCAATCATGGTCGCGGATTGCCTGCCGATCCTGTTCGCGAGCCAAAGCGGCGGCGTCGTCGCGGCAGCCCATGCGGGCTGGCGGGGCCTTGCCGGCGGTGTCATCGAAAACACGATTCAGGCACTCGACACGCCGCCGCGGAACCTGCTCGCGTACCTCGGCCCGGCCATCGGGCCATCGGCGTTCGAAGTCGGCGACGAGGTGCGCGAGGCCTTCATTGCAGTCGATCAGGCCGCGGGGTCCGCATTTCGTCCTTACAAACCGGGCAAATGGCTCGCCGATCTGTTCGCACTGGCGCGGCAACGTCTCGCCAGCACCGGCGTTGCGAGCGTATACGGTGGCGGGCAATGTACTTATTCAGACCCGGCTCGCTTCTTTTCCCACCGGCGCGACAAGGTGACGGGCCGCATGGCGGCGCTGATCTGGATCGGGGACTGAACGGCCCCCTTGACAGGCCCGCTATACTGGACAGTCTGC